>DAHWFB010000123.1 GCA_027326105.1 Acetobacteraceae bacterium | reverse complement strand
GCGGGCGGCGGTGCCGGCGCGGCACGCCATGGTGGTCGCGGCGCAGCGGCTCGCTGCCGCCGCCGGGCTCGCCATGCTCCGACAGGGCGGCAACGCCATCGATGCCGCGGTCGCGAGCGCCTGGGCGGAGGCGGTGGTCGATCCCTGCTGCGGCAATATCGGCGGCGGCGGCTTCATGGTGATCCATCTCGCGCACGGGCGGATGGTGTTTCTCGACTTCCGCGAGACCGCGCCGGCGGCGGCGCGGGCGAACATGTATCTCGACGCCAGCGGCCGCGTGGTTCCCGGCGCGAGCCTGCACGGCTACCTCGCGGTCGCGGTGCCGGGGACGGTGCTCGGGCTGGAGACCGCGCGGCGCCGCTGGGGCAGGCTTTCGCGCGCGGCGGTGATGGCGCCGGCGATCCGGCTGGCGCGCGAGGGCTTCGTGCTCGGCCCCGCCGATGTCGCGATCCTGCGCTACGGCACGCGGACGTTCCGCGCCCAGCCCAACATCGCCCGCCGCTTCCTCGGCGCCGACGGCCGCCCGCTGCGGGCCGGCGCGCGGCTGGTCCAGCCCGAGCTCGCCCGCACCCTCGAAGCGATCGCGGCCGGCGGGGCGCGCGCCTTCTATCATGGCCGCATTCCGCGCGAGATCGCCCGCGCCTCGCGGGCAGGCGGGGGCATCCTCACCACCGCCGATTTCGCCCGCTACCGGGTCGGGATCGGCCGCCCGCTCGCCTGCTCCTATCGCGGCTGGCGGCTCTATTCCGCGCCGCCGCCCTCCTCGGGCGGGGTGAGCATGTGCGAAATCCTCGGCGTGCTCGCGGGCTACGACATGCGCGCGCTCGGCTTCCACTCCGCCCGCGCGGTCCATGTCATGGCGGAGGCGATGCGCAACGCCTTCCGCGACCGCAATACCGCGCTCGGCGACCCCGCGTTCGTGCACAACCCGATCGCGCGGCTGCTCTCACCCGCGCATCTCGCCGCCATCCGCGCCCGCATCCTGCCCGACCGCGCCACCCCCTCGCGCGATCTTCCCGCACCCTCGGCGAGCAGGGAGAAGCCGCAGACGACGCAGATTTCCACCATCGACGCCGCCGGCAATGCGGTTTCCCTCACCTATACCCTCAACGGGTTCTTCGGTGCCGGCGTGATGGCCGGCGATACCGGATTCTTCCTCAACGACGAGATGGACGATTTCACCTCCAAGCCCGGGGTGCCCAACATGTTCGGGCTGGTGCAGGGGCGCGCCAACGCCATCGCGCCCGGCAAGCGCCCGCTCTCCTCGATGGCGCCGACCATCGTGATGCGCCACGGCCGCGTCTTTCTCGTGCTCGGCTCGCCGGGCGGCTCGCGCATCATCACCATCACGCTGGAAGCCGCGATGAACGTGATCGACTACGGCATGGGCCCGCAGGCGGCGGTGGACGCGCCGCGCTTCCATGAACAGTGGCTCCCCGACGTGATCTTCGCCGAACCCGGCGCGTTTTCCGCCCACGTCGTGCGGCGGCTTTCGCGCATGGGCTATCGTTTGCGCATCGGCGGGCAGTGGGGCGCCACGGAAATGATCGAGGTGACGCCGCAAGGCTTCCTCGGCGCCAACGACCGCCGCCGCCCCGCCGGCGCCGCACTCGGCTTCTGAGCGATGGAGATCCGCTTCGCCGAGCCGCTGAGCGAGGCCGAGCGTGGCGTCGTGCTCGCCTCCGCCAAGATCCGCCGCTGGCTCGACCGGATCGCCGCGGCGTTCACGGTCGGCGTGGTCTCTTTCGACAAGGTCTATTTCTTCGGCTCCCGCCTCGGCTTCGTGATGGCCCGCGCCGAGGTGCGCACCCACGCCGGGGACCCGGTGCCCTCGCTCGCGTTCCTGCGCGGTGACGGGGTCGCGGTGCTGCCGATCCTGCGCACGCCCGACGGTGTCGCCTGGACCGTGCTCACCCGCCAGCCGCGCCTCGCGGTAGGCGAGGCCGACGCCGAGGAAATTCCCGCCGGCATGGTCGACGAGGGCGATCCGGCGGCCAAGGCGATCGAGGAGTTGCGCGAGGAACTCGGCGAGGATCTCGGCTTCACCGAAGCGGCGCTGGTGCATCTCGAGACCGTCGCCGTTTCCTCCGGCGGCACCGACGAGGCGATCGTGATCTTCGCCGCCGAGACCGACGTTTCCCGCGAAACGCTGGGGCAGCTCGCGGGCCGGGTCACCGGCAACCACGGCGAGCACGAGCATATCCGCCTGGAAGTGATCCGGTTCGAGGATCTCGCCTTCCGCGGCCGCTCGGACATGAAGACGCGGCTCGCGTACTACGCGTACCTCGCCCATCTCGGGCGATGCGCGCCGCCCCCCTCGCGCGGATGAGAGTGCCGCCGCTCGGCGGGCTGCTCGTCGCCGGCGGCATCATCGCGCGCGAACTGCTGCGCGGCCGGCCGCGCCGGCGTGACCTCGGGGCGCGGCTCGCGATGATCCCGGCGGGCGGTGCGCCGGTCTCGCAGCCGGTGCGGATCCGCTGGGACGCGCACCAGATCCCCTTCGTCACCGCCTCGAGCGAGGAGGATCTCGCGGTCGGCCTCGGCGTGGTGCACGCGCATCTGCGCCTGGCCCAGATGGAGATCATGCGCCGCGTGGCGCTCGGCCGCGTCGCGGAGATGATCGGCCCCTTGGGCGTCGAACTCGACCGCGCGCTGCGCACGATCGGCTTCGCCGGCGCGGGGGCTACGGTCCTCGCCGCGCTTCCCGCCGAAACCCGCCGCTTCGCCGAGCACTTCCTCCGCGGCGTCAACCATCATCTCGAGCATGCCGAGGAAATGCCGCGCGAGTTCGCCCTCCTCGGCCTCGCCCGCGAACCGTGGACGCTCGCCGACTATTTCGCCATGGCGCGGCTCGCGGCGGCCGATGTCACCTGGCTCGTCTTCGCCCGCCTGCTCCGTGCGCGCCGGCGCTTCCCGGACACGGCCTGGCGCGCGCTGTGGCCGCGGCTGCTCGGCACCGGCGAGGCGATCCCCGCCGGGCCGCCGCTCGGGCCCTATCTGCGCGCGGCGAGCAATTGCGCCGCGGTTTCCGGCGCGCGCAGCCGCAACGGCGCGGGCATGATCGCGAGCGATCCCCACCTCGGGCTCGCGCTGCCCAACCTCTGGCTGATCTGCGGCGTCCGCTCGCCCGCCGGCGAGGCGGTCGGGCTGATGCTGGCGGGATTTCCCTTCCTCGCGCTCGGCCGCAATCGGCACATCGGCTGGGGAGGGACCAACCTTCATGCCGCCAGCAGCGATCTGTTCGATGTCTCCGGCCGCGCGGCCGAGTTCGCCGAGCGCGAGGAGACGCTCGAGGTGCGCGGCGCGCGCCCGCGCCGCATCCGGCTGCGCAGCGGCCCGCTCGGCGCGATCGTCAGCGATACCAGATTCTTCCGCGCCCCGCGGCCGCTCGCGCTCGCCTGGGTGGGAACCCGCGCGAGCGACGAACTCGGCGCGATGCTCCGCCTCGCCCGCGCCCGCGATGTGGAGGAGGCGCGGCGCGCGCTGGAAGGCTTCGCGGTGCCGGGGCAGACCATGCTGGTCGCGACCGCGGACGGTGCGATCGCCGCCATCCGCGCCGCGCATCTGCCGCGCCGGCACGCCGCTCCCGCCGATCTCGCCCGCGACCCGGACGAGGCCTGGCCCGAGGAGCCGTTCGCAGTTCTCGCGCGCGACGCGGCTTGCGCGGGCGTGGAGGGGATCGTGGTTTCCGCCAACGACCGCGCCGCGCCGTGCCCGTTTCCGATCGGCTATTTCTTCTCCCCGCCCGATCGCGCCGCACGATTGCGCGCGCTGCTCGGCGGCTCGGCCCGCTTGACGGTCGCCGATCTCCAGCACGCGCAGCAGGACATGGCCCATCCCGCGGCGCTGGCGTTGCGCGACGGGCTGCTCGCCCACGCCGATGTTGCCACGCTGGCCGAACCGGCGGGCGACGCGCTGCGCACGCTCGCCGCCTGGGACGGGTGCTATCAGGCGAACTCGGCCGGCGCGCTGGTCTTCGAGGGGGTGGTGGCGGAACTTTCCCGGACCCTGCCGGGGCCGCGCCGGCTCGCCCCGCTCGCCGGCCTGTGGACCGCGCGCGGCCTGATCGGCGGCGAAATTCTCGCCACGCCCGCTTCCCTGCTCGCGCCCGCCCTGGCCCGCGCGCTCGGCCGCGCCGCCCGCCTCCGCCGCCGCTGGCGGGACTGGGGCGGCGTGCACCGGCTGCGCCTGTCCCACCTGGCCGGCAACGTGCCGCTGATCGGCCATCGCTACCGTTTCGGAAGCTTCCCCGTGGGCGGCGGCAACGATACGCCGAACAAGACCGGGCACGGCCCGGTGCGCGGCCGCCACGCCGTCACCTTCGGCGCCTCCGCCCGCCATGTCTCCGATCTCGCCGACCCCGACGAGAACCATTTCGTTCTCCTCGGCGGCCAGGACGGCTGGCTGGGCAGTGCCAATTTCGCCGACCAGGTGCCGCTGTGGCGCGCCGGCGAGACCATCCGCGTGCCGCTGACGGCGGCGGCGGTCGCCCGGCAGTTTCCCTTCGAGACCGTGCTCACGCCGCCCTGATGTGGAACGCGACCCCCCTGCTGCGGGCCTACGCACAGCGCCGCCGGGCGGTGCTGGAGGCGGCCGACCCCGCCGCCACCCAGGCGCGCGTGCTCGCCTCCCTGCTGCGCCGGGCGCGCGATACGCGCTTCGGCGAGGCCTTCGGTTTCGCCGGGATCGGCGATGTCGCGGCCTTCCAGCGCCGCGTCCCCCTGCTCCGCCACGAGGATCTCTGGCGCGACTGGTGGCAGCCGCGGTTTCCCCGCCTCGTCGATGCCACCTGGCCCGGCCTCATCCCCTTCTTCGCGCTCACCTCCGGCACGACCGGCGCGCGCAGCAAGCGCATCCCGGTCAGCGCCGCCATGGTGCGGGCGAACCGGCGCGCCGCGCTCGATCTGCTCACCTTCCACCTCGCCGCGCGCCCGGCGAGCCGCATCCTCGGCGGCCGCAGCTTCCTGCTCGGCGGCAGCACCGCGCTCGGCCCGCTCGCGCCCGGCGTCGCGGAGGGCGATCTGAGCGGAATCGCCGCGGCGACCGTGCCGCCGTGGGCCCGCCGCCGGGTCTTTCCGCCGCCGCGGCTCGCTCTCTCCGCCGACTGGGAGCGCAAGATCGCCGCCCTCGCGCCGCTCTCGCTCGGCGCGGACGTGCGCGCCTTCTCCGGCACGCCGAGCTGGATGCTGCTGTTTCTCGAACGTCTCGCCGCCCTCCACCCCGAGCGGGGGGCGCGGCTCGCCGCCTTCTATCCCGCGCTCGAACTCCTGGTCCACGGCGGCGTCGGCTGGGCCCCCTACCGCGCCCGCTTCGCCGCCTGGCTGGAAGGCGGCGGCGCCGAAACCCGCGAGGTCTATCCCGCCTCGGAAGGCTTTCTCGCCGCCGCCGACCGGGGACCGGACGAGGGTCTGCGGCTGATCCTCGACAACGGGATCTTCTTCGAGTTCGTGCGCCCGGGCGCGGTTGCCGACGCCAACCCCGACCGGCGCTGGATCAACGACGCCGAGGAAGGGCGCGACTATGCGCTGGTGCTCTCCACCAACGCCGGGCTGTGGTCCTATGTGCTGGGCGACGTGGTGCGCCTGCTTTCGCGCCGCCCGCCGCGCATCGCGGTGCGCGGGCGGCTGGCGCAGGACCTCTCGGTGTTCGGCGAGCATCTCGCCGCCGCCGAACTCGACGCCGCCATCGCCGCCGCCGCCCGCGCGCTCGGCGGTGCGGTGCGCGACTATGCCGCCTGCGCCCGCTTCCCCGCGGCGGACCGCGCCCGCGGCGGGCACCTCTTCCTGGTCGAATGGGAAGCGGGCCCCGGCGCGGGGCGCCCCGAGCCGGCGCGCTTCGCCGCCCTGCTCGATGCCGCGCTCGCCGCCGGCAACGAGGACTACGCCACCCACCGCGCGGGCGATTACGGGCTCGCCGCGCCCGAGGTGCGGCTCGCCCCGCCGGGCTTCTTCGCCGCCTGGCTGGCCGGCCGGGGGCGCCTGGGCGGGCAGAACAAGGTTCCGCGCGTGCTGGCCGATGCCGACCTCGCCGCCGATCTCGAGCGCTTTCTCGCCCGCTTCCCCGGTGCGCCGGCGGCGGGCGGCTAGAGC
>DAHWFB010000114.1 GCA_027326105.1 Acetobacteraceae bacterium | reverse complement strand
GCACTGGCGGCCGGAGCGGAGTTGGCGCTGACGCAGTGCCCGCCGGCCGCGGACAGATCCAGCCGGCCGTGGGCTTCACGAACCCCGCCGGCACCGATCCGGGTGGCGGCGGCTCAGGCGAGGGGGCGTTGTTTTCCTGGTCCGCGCGCCGTGGACAGCGGACCCTCGCGAGTTTCGACGGCGGCACCGGGATCTGCCCCAACCCCGCTCCGGCGGTTGCCGACCGAGAAGGTGCCCGAACCGGCCCCCTTCGCGCTGCTGCCCCCCGGCTGGCCGGCCTCGGCCTGGTCCCGCGGCGGTGCCTGGTTTGGCAGCGCCGCCATTCCGGGCTATGGGGGGCCGCAATTTCCGGCATGAATGACCCTTCCGATGACCCCTACGCGCCTGCGCAACATCGCCATCATCGCCCATGTCGATCATGGCAAGACCACGCTGGTGGACCAGCTTCTGCGCCAGTCCGGTGCCTTCCGCGTCCACCAGGCGGTGGCGGAGCGCGCGCTCGACCGCGGCGATCTCGAACGGGAGCGGGGGATCACCATTCTCGCCAAATGCACCTCCATCACCTGGGCCGAGGAGCGGATCAACATCGTCGATACCCCCGGCCACGCGGATTTCGGCGGCGAGGTGGAGCGCATCCTGGGCATGGTCGATGGCGCGCTGGTGCTGGTGGACGCGGCCGAGGGCGTGCTGCCGCAGACCAAGTTCGTGGTCGGCAAGGCGCTCGCCCGCGGCCTGCGCCCGATCGTCGTCATCAACAAGGTCGATCGGCCCGACGCGCGGGCCGACGAGGTGTTGAGCGAGGTCTTCGACCTCTTCGCCGCACTCGGCGCCGACGACCACCAGCTCGATTTCCCCACCCTCTACGCCTCCGGCCGGCAGGGCTGGGCCGACGAGCGGCTGGACGGGCCGCGCGCCGATCTCTCCGCCCTGTTCGATCTCATCCTCCGCCACGTTCCGGCGCCCGACGCCGACCCCGAGGCGCCCTTCGCGATGGCCGCGAGCATCCTGGAATACGACAATTTCCTCGGCCGTATCCTTACCGGACGCATCGCGTCGGGGCGGGCGCGGACGAACATGGCCCTGAAGGTGCTGCACATGGATGGGGCGGTGATCGAGACCGGAAGGCTCACCCGCCTGCTCGCCTTCCGCGGGCTCGAGCGCGTCGGCGTCGATGAGGCCGCGGCGGGCGATATCGTGGCGCTGGCCGGGCTTTCGCAGGCGACCGTGCCGGACACCATCTGCGCCCCCGAGGTGGCGGTGCCGGTGCCCGCCATCCCGGTCGATCCGCCGACGCTTGCGATGACGTTTCGCATCAACGACGGCCCGCTCGCCGGGCGCGAGGGCAAGAAGGTCACTTCGCGGCAGATCCGCGAGCGGCTGTGGCGGGAGGCGGAGGGCAACGTCGCCATCCGCGTGGCCGATTCCGGGGAGACCGAGGCCTTCGAGGTCTCCGGACGGGGCGAACTGCAACTCGGCGTGCTGATCGAGACCATGCGGCGGGAAGGCTTCGAGCTCACCATCGGGCGGCCGCGCGTGCTGACGCGGTTGAACGCGGAGAGCGGCGAGCGCGAGGAGCCGATGGAGGAGGCTCTGATCGACGTCGATGAGGCCTATTCCGGCGTCGTCGTCGAGAAGATGAGCCGGCGCAAGGGGGAACTGACCGACATGCGCCCCTCGGGCGGGGGCAAGGTGCGGCTCTCCTTCCGCATCCCCTCGCGCGGGTTGATCGGGTATCACGGCGAATTCCTCACCGACACCCGCGGCACCGGGGTCATGAACCGGCTCTTTGCCGGCTACGGGCCGTGGCGCGGGCCGATCGAGGGGCGGCGCAACGGGGTGCTGATCTCTTCGGCCGACGGGGTGGCGGTGCAGTACGCGCTGTTCTACCTCCAGGAGCGCGGCACCCTGTTCGTGGTGCCCGGGGAGACCGTGTATGTCGGGATGATCCTCGGCGAGCATTCGCGCGAGAACGATCTCGAGGTCAACCCGATCAAGGAGAAGAAGCTCACCAACATCCGCGCCGCCGGCAAGGACGAGGCGCTGCTGCTGACCCCGCCACGGCGGATGAGCCTCGAACAGGCGATCGCCTATGTCGAGGACGACGAATTGGTGGAGGTGACACCGCGGGCGGTGCGGCTGCGCAAGCGACACCTCGACCCGCACGCGCGCAAGCGGGCAGAACGCGCGGGCGAAGCCGCCTGACCCCCTATTCCTCCGCAGCCGAGGGCCCAAAAGGGCATCCGATGAACGCACCGCTGATCCTGGTCGATGGCTCGCACGTGCTCAAGCGCGACGGCACCGGCATTTCATCCTACACCCGTACCCTCACCGCCGGCTTGAAGGCGGTCGGGGCGGAGGTGGCACTGCTGCTCGACCGCGTCGCCACCTCGGGGCGCGGGGATCTCGCGCTGGCGCCCGCGATCCAGGTGTTCGGGCACCAGGGCGGGCAGCGCGCGGTCAGCGAGCGGCTGCGGATGGTGCTCACCACCCGCTTCGGCCTGCGCCGCGAGATCGTCGCCAGGGAGATCGCGCTGGAGGGCGTGGACATCGCCTCCCTCGAGCCGCCGCTGCCGCCCTTCGACCGCATCTTCAACGCCAACGCCTTCTTTGCCCACGCCGGCGCGGTCTTCGCTCTCAACGGGCGCACCACCAGGGTGATCCCGCGCGAGAAGGTGGCGGCGGCGCACTGGACCGCGCCGCTGCCGGTGCGGGTGCCGGGGGTGCCCAATCTCGTGACCCTGCACGACCTGATCCCCCTCCAGCAGCCCCATCTCGTGCTCCATCGCGGCGCGCGCTGGGCCCGGCTGCACCAAGCGGTGGTACGGGATGCCGATCTCATCGTCACCGTTTCCGAGCGCTCGCGCGAGGATATCCGGTCCCTGCTCGGCGTCGCCGCCGATCGGGTGGTGAACACCTACCAGCCGGTGCCGCCTCTGCCCCGCTTCGAGCGGGACAACGCGGAGCGGCTGGTGCGCAACGTCTATGGCGCCGAGCCGGGGAAATACGCCTTCTTCTGTGGCGCCATCGAGCCCAAGAAGAACCTCTACCGGCTGATCGAGGCGTTCCTGATGGCGGGAACCGATCTGCAGCTTCTCATCGCCGGCCCGCTCGGCTGGCTCTATGACGAAATCCTCGAAATCATCACCCTCTGCGGCGCCCCATTCGCGCAGAAGCCGGAACTCACGCCGGTGCGCCGGCTGGGCTATCTGCCGCGCCGGCACGTGGTTGCCCTGATGCAGTGCGCGCGCTTTTTCGCCTTCCCCTCGATCTACGAAGGCTTCGGCGTGCCGGCGGTCGAGGCGATGCAGTTGGGCACGCCGGTGCTCGCCTCGACCGGCGGTTCGCTGCCCGAGGTGGTGGGGGATGCGGGGGTCACCGTCGATCCGCTCGATCTCGACGGGATGGCCGCGGCGGTGCGCCGACTCGGCGGAGACGACGATTTCTGCGCCGAACTGGCGGCGCGCGGCCCGCTGCAGGCGGCCAAATTCTCGCGCGAGGCCTATCAGGAACGCCTCGTCGCGGCCTATAAGGCGGTCGGGGTCCGGCTACCCGCGGGCGGGGGCTGACATGGCCTTGCCGGTGATGCCGTGGCTGCGCGACCGGTTGTCCCGCACGAAGAGGATTTCCATGCCAGAGAGCACCGCCGCGACCGCGACCGATCCTTATTGGCTGGCCGCGGCCGGGGCGCTGCGTGCCGCCGGCGCCACTGGTGCCGCGGTGCTCGCCCCCGAGGGGTTCGCCGCCTATCTCGCGGGCGCGAGGGAATACCGGCCGGCGGGCGCGCTCGCTCCGCTCGCGGACGGAAAAGCTGCCTGGATCGTCGTCCACAAGGACCATCTCGCGGAGATCGATGCCCCCGGGCTCGCCGCCCTGCTGGTGGACGCGCGCCTGGTGTTCGCCAACCCGGTGTTCGGCGTCTTCGCCCTCGCCCCGGCCGCGCGCCGCGCGGAGTCCGATGTCGCCTCCTTCATCGAGCGGCTGCTCCGGCGCAGCGGCAAGGCCACCGCCGTGGTGGCGCCTTCGCCGGGAGAGTTCTTCGCTCCCCGGGTCGGGCCGGTCTATCTCGATGACCATACCGCGCTCACCCGTGACGTGTTCGGCCACAAGCTCTTCGTCGATACCAGGGACATGAGCCTGACGCCGCATCTCCTGCTCGACGGGTATTGGGAGGCGGAGATCACCGCGGTGCTGCGCGAGCGGGTGCGGCGCGGCATGGTGGTGGTGGAGGTGGGCACGAACTGCGGCTACTACTCGGTGCTGATCGCGGACGGGATCGGGGCGGAGGGACGGTATACCGGGTTCGAACCCAACCCGCGCATGTGCGGCCTGGCGCGGCGCAACCTCGAGATCAACGGGTTCCGCCATCGCGCGGAGGTGCTCAACCAGGCGGTGACGGAGCGGACCGGCCACGCCCGCTTCCAGATGCTTGCCGAACACATGGGGAGCAGCTCGCTGCGTGACATCGGCGAGGAGGCGGCGTTCTGGCACGACCGCGTGGAGACGATCGAGGTCGAGACCGTCTCGCTTGACGAGGCGTTCACGGCCCTGCCCGCGATCGATTTCCTCAAGATGGACGCCGAGGGGGCGGAGCCGCAGGTGCTCGCGGGGGCGCGAAAGCTGCTCGAACGCAGCCCCGGCCTCACCATGATCGTAGAGTTCGATCCCAAGAATTTTCCCGACCGCGACGGGGCGCTGGCCTATCTCGCGCAATATCGCAGCCTCGGCTTCGCCTTCGCCCGCGTCCGCGCGGGGGGCGAGGTCGCGGCAGTGGACGAGGAGACGCTGGTGGCCGAGAGCTATTCGGAGCTGATTCTTGCCCGCGGGTGAGCCCAGGCGGCGGAGGGAACGGTCGGCCACCGGATTTGCCGGTCCGCGGCGGCGGCGATGAGCGCTGTCGCGGCGGGGGATCCGTTCTGGTCGGCGGCCGCGCGGGCGCTGCACGATGCCGGGGCGGTTCCGGCCGGCGTCCTCGCGCCGCTGGGCTTCTGCCGCTATCTCGCCGGGGCGCGGGAGTATGCGGAGGGGGCCGACCTGTTCGCGCTGGCAGGCGCTCAGGCGGGCTGGCTGGTCGTGCATAAGGGCCAGGTCTCGACCCTGCCGACCGCAGCGCTGGCCGCGGTCCTGGTGGATGCGCGCCTGATCTTCGCCAACGAGGTCTTCGTCGTATTCACGCTCCCTCCACCGGCGCGGCGCCAGGACCCGCATGTCGGGGCGTTTCAAGCCCGGCTGCGGGCCGCCGATGCCACGGCGGCCGACCCCGGCGAGCCCGCGGATACCGATGCGCCCGCGCCTGCCGGCCGGCGGCTGGGGCGGCTGGCCCGGCGCGTCCTCCACCAGATCCCCGCCGCGGTCGGGCGCCGAGCGGGTGCGGTGACGGTGACCGACACGGCGCCGACGCTCGATCACCCGGTTTCCCAGGCCTGCACCCAGGCGCAGTTCGACACCGACGCCTACCGCTATTGGTGCGGTGAAATCCGCGAGGCGCCCCGCCACCATCGCAAGCAGTGGGAGTTCTGCTACATCCTCCAGGCGCTGGGCGAAGCCGGCATGCTGGCGCCGGGCCGGCGCGGGCTCGGCTACGGCGTCGGCGCCGAGCCGCTCACCGCGGTGTTTGCCGCCCGTGGCTGCGCGGTGGTGGCGACCGACCTCGATGTCGCGGAGGCGCAGCGGATCGGCTGGGCCGCCACCAACGAGCATGCGGGCGAACTCGCCGCGCTCAACGCCCGCGGCATCTGCCCGCCCGAACGGTTCGCCGCCAACGTCCGCTTCCGGGTCGCCGACATGAACGCCATCCCCGAGGATCTCCGGAACTTCGACTTCACCTGGTCGGCGTGCTGCCTCGAGCATCTGGGCTCGATCGGCCATGGCCTCGCCTTCATCGAGAATTCCCTGGCGACGCTGCGCCCGGGCGGCGTTGCGGTGCATACGACCGAGCTGAACTGCTCCTCGGACCGCAACACCATCGACCATGCCGGGACCGTGCTCTTCCGCAGGCGCGATCTGATGGCGCTGGCGCGGCGGCTGGCCTCGGCCGGCCACGAGCTGCGGCTGAACTTCAACCTGGGCGACCAGCCGCTCGACCTTCACGTCGATGCGCCGCCCTACGCGGTGGACGGCCACCTCAAGCTGCTGCTGGAGAACTTCGTCACCACCTCCTTCGGGCTCATCGTGCGCAAGGCGGGATGAGAGGAAACGGATAGAGGAAAGATGTCGCCGATGCTGCAGGGAATCAAGCGAAGAGCGGGAAACTTCCTGCGCCGCCAGGTAGCCGACGCCATTGCGGAAAGTCCCCTGGCGAGCGATCGTCCGCCTGCGGCCGCGCCGGATTTTCCGCTCGGGCAGCTTGCCCGTCCCTACTATTATCTCGGCGATCATCGCGGCCTTACCAAACTGTCCAACGGTCTGCCGTTTTTCGTCAACACGCGCGACCGCGACATCACCACCTGGATCGTCCTCGGCGGCATCTGGGAGACCTTCGTCGATGACGTGCTGATGGCGCTTGCCCGGCCCGGGCAGGTGTTTCTCGATATCGGCGCGAACCAGGGGTATTATTCGGTGAAGCTCGGCCATGCGGTCGGCCCTGATGGTGCGGGCTATTGTTTCGAGCCCAACCCCGAACTCTATCCGTTTCTTGCCGACAACATCGCCATCAACGGGATGACCGGCCATGTCCGCACCTATCCGCTGGCCGCCGGCGAGGGGCCGGGGCGGTCGGTGCTGCATTTCTCCTACGCCAACATGGGAGGCGGCTGGATCGTTCCTCCCGGCGATTCCGGCCCCGGCGAGGCGGGGGTTGCGGTGGAGATCGCCAGTATCGACGCGATCGTGCCCCCGGACCGGGCGGTCGATCTGATCAAGATCGACGCCGAGGGGTTCGAGCCGCTGGTGCTGCGCGGGATGCGCCGGACGCTGGCCCGATCGCCGGGAGCGGCCATCGTCGCCGAAGTCAGCATGGCGCAATGGCGGCGGTTCGGCGACCCCGCGGCCATTCTCGGCGAACTCCAGGGCGGCCGCCAAGCCTTGCGGATCGGTCATGATGGTCGTCTGCGCCCGCTTTCGCCGGCCGGGGCCGCCGACCTGCCCGCGGATTTCGTTTCCTACGTGCTGCTGCTTCCCCGCGCCGCAGAGATGGAGGCGGCGGTGGCCCGCTTCCTGGACCGCGGCGGGGCGTGAACACGCGGTTCGCATGAAGCGGGTACACCCCAAGCACCTGTGGCGGGTCTTGCAGGGCAGGCTCGCGGCCGGGACGATGGCCCCGCCGGCGATCCTTGCCGACCCCGCCGCGGGGCCGGAGCCCTCGCTCGAACATCCCGTGTCCCAGGCTTGCACGGCCGGGCAGTTCGCCAGCCCGCGCTACGCCGCGTGGTGTGCCGCCATCGGCGAGGCGCCGCGCACACACCGCAAGCAGTGGGAGTTCTGCTATATCCTCGAGGTGCTGCACCAGGCCGACATGCTCGCGCCCGGCCGCCGTGGCCTCGGCTTCGGTGTCGGCGAGGAACCGCTCGCCGCCTATTTCGCCGCCCGCGGCTGCACGGTGGTCGCGACCGATCTCGGCGCAGCGGAAGCCGAGCGCGCGGGATGGGTGGATACCGGCCAGCACGCGGCGGAGAAGGCGGCGCTCAACGGGCGCGGCCTGTGCCCCGCGGAGGCATTCGCGGAGCGCGTCTCCTTCCGCGTCGTGGACATGAACGCGATCCCGCCCGACCTCGCGGGCTTCGATTTCACCTGGTCGGCCTGCTCGCTCGAGCACGTCGGCTCGATCGCCAAGGGCCTCGCCTTCATCGAGAACTCCCTCGCCACGCTCCGCCCCGGCGGGCTCGCGGTGCACACCACCGAGTTCAACTGCTCCTCGAACGGCCGGACGCTCGATAATGCGGGAACCGTGCTCTTCCGCCGCCGCGACTTCGAGGGTCTCGCGCGGCGGCTGCGGACGCAGGGGCACCGGCTGGCGTTCAACTTCCATCTCGGCGACCAACCGCTCGACCGCCATATCGATGTGCCGCCCTTTTCGGCGGACAAGCACCTCAAGTTGCGGCTCGATCGCTATCTGACCACTTCCTTCGGCCTGATCGTCCAGCGGGCGGAGGACGGGGCGGGGGATTGACCGGGGCGGCGGCAGGCGCCTATCGTCCAGCGCCATGTTGCAGTGCGATGCGGCGGCTTTGGCCGGCGCAGCGTCACTGCGGCCCGAGGGCCACGGCGCGGGGAAGAAGAAGCAACAGGCGGCGCATGAAGGTTCTGGTTCCGGTCAAGCGGGTGGTGGACTACAATGTGAAGGTGCGGGTGCGCGCCGACGGCAGCGGCGTCGAGACGCAGGGCGTCAAGATGTCGATGAATCCGTTCGACGAGATCGCCACCGAAGAGGCGGTCCGCTTGCGCGAGAAGGGTGTGGCCACCGAGGTCGTTGCGGTCTCCCTCGGGGTGGCTGCCTGCGCCGAGACCGTTCGCACAGCGCTCGCCATGGGGGCGGATCGCGGCGTCCTGGTCGAAACCGAGGTCGAGTTGCAACCGCTCGCGGTTGCCAAGCTCCTCGCGGCGCTGGTCCGGCGCGAGGAGCCCGGCCTCGTCCTGCTCGGCAAGCAGGCGATCGACGACGACATGAACGCCACCGGCCAGATGCTCGCCGCCCTGCTCGGCTGGCCGCAGGCGACCTTTGCCAGCCGAATCACGATCGTCGGCGCCGAAGCGACCGTCACCCGCGAGGTGGACGGCGGGCTGGAGACGCTGGCGATGCCGCTTCCCGCGGTCATCACCGCCGATCTCAGGCTGAACGAGCCGCGCTACGCCTCGCTCCCCAACATCATGAAGGCGCGCAAGAAGCCGATCGAGACGATCAAGCCCGCCGATCTCGGGGTCGATCCCACGCCCCGGCTGCGGCTGGTCGGCGTCGCCGAGCCGCCGCGGCGCAAGGCCGGGGTGAAGGTCGCTTCCGCCGCCGAACTGGTCGAGCGGCTGCGGCTCGAAGCGAAGGTGATCTGAGCATGCGCGCCCTCGTCCTGCTCGAACACGAGGCGGGTGCGATCCGCCAAGCCTCGCGCAGCGCGCTTGCTGCGGCACTGGCGCTCGGCCCCGTCGACGGGCTGGTCGCCGGGGCCGGCGCCAGCCTCGGCCCGGCAGCCACTGCCGCGGCGGCTCTGCCCGGCCTCGACCGCGTGCTGGTGGCGGAGGACGAGGCGCTTGCCCATGGCCTCGCCGAGCCGCTCGCGGCGCTGCTCGTGGCCCTGGCCGCGGACTACACGCACCTCCTTGCCGCCGCGACCGCGGTGGGCAAGAACGTGCTCCCGCGCGCCGCAGCCATGCTCGATGTGCAGCCGGTCAGCGACATTTCGGGCCTGGTCGATCACGAAACCTTCATCCGTCCGATCTATGCTGGCAACGTGCTCGCGACCGTCCGCTCCTCGGACCCGCTCAAGGTCATCACCGTGCGTGCGGCGAACTTCGAGCCGGTGGCAGAGACCGGCGGCGCGGCCGCGATCGTCGCCGCGGCGCTGCCCGCGCTGCCCGCGCCCGCGCGCTTCCTCGGCGCCGAGCTGTCGCGCAGCGAGCGGCCGGAACTGACCTCGGCCCGCGTGGTCATCTCGGGCGGACGGGGGATGCAGAAGGGAGAGAATTTCGCCTTGCTCGAGCCCGTCGCCGATAAGCTCAATGCCGCCATCGGCGCCTCCCGCGCCGCGGTGGACGCCGGATTCGTGCCCAACGACTACCAGGTG
The DNA here is from genome assembly GCA_027326105.1 of Acetobacteraceae bacterium. Lineage (GTDB taxonomy): Bacteria > Pseudomonadota > Alphaproteobacteria > Acetobacterales > Acetobacteraceae > DAHWFB01. Next base: position 94,877 of record DAHWFB010000114.1, on the reverse strand, counting down.
GGCCAGACCGGAAAAATCGTCGCCCCGGACCTCTACGTCGCGGTCGGTATCTCGGGTGCCATCCAGCACCTCGCCGGCATGAAGGACAGCAAGGTCATCGTGGCGATCAACAAGGACGAGGAAGCGCCGATCTTCCAGGTGGCCGACTATGGCCTGGTCGCCGATCTCTTCACCGCGCTGCCCGAGTTGGCGGCGGAATTGGAGCGCTCCCGATGAACATCGATGTCTCGACCTCCGCGCCGGCGAGCGCGGATCTCGCCGAAGCCACCCCCGAGATCGCCCAGGTCGGCGTGATCGGCGCCGGGCAGATGGGCAACGGCATCGCCCATGTCGCGGCACTGGCGGGCTTCTCCGTGATCATGCTCGACGTGAAGGCCGAGGCGCTGGAGAAGGCGCTGGCCACCATCGGCCACAACATGGATCGCCAGGTCCACCGCAACCTGATCGCCGCCGAGGACAAGGCGAACGCGCTGGCGCGGCTCTCCACCGCCACCGATTACGCCGCGTTCGACGACGCCGACCTCGTGATCGAAGCCGCGACCGAGAAGGAAGAGACCAAGCGGGCGATTTTCAAGACGTTGGTGCCGCACCTCAAGCCCGCCTGCCTGATCGCCACCAACACCTCCTCGATCTCCATCACCCGGCTTGCCGCCGTCACCGACCGGCCGCAGAAATTCATCGGCATGCATTTCATGAACCCGGTGCCGGTGATGAAACTGGTGGAGATCATCCGCGGCATCGCGACCGACGAGCCGACCTTTCAGGCGATCCAGGCGCTCGCCCACCGGCTCGGCAAGACCACCGCGGTGGCCGAGGATTTCCCCGCCTTCATCGTCAACCGCATCCTGGTGCCGATGATCAACGAGGCGGTCTATGCCATCTACGAGGGGGTGGGTTCGGTCGCCGCGATCGATACCGCCATGCGACTCGGCGCCAACCACCCGATGGGCCCGCTCGAACTCGCCGACCTGGTCGGACTCGACACCTGCCTCTCGGTGATGCAGGTGCTCTACGAGGGGCTTTCGGACAGCAAATACCGCCCCTGTCCGCTGCTCGTGAAATATGTCGAGGCCGGCTGGCTCGGGCGCAAGACCGGCCGTGGCTTCTACGACTATACCCAGACCCCGCCCCGCCCCACCCGCTGAAACTCCGGAGACCGCCATGGACGCGACCGGCCGAACCGCCCCGCTCGCCCGCCTGCCGCTCGCCGCGCGCGAGGTGCTGATCGCGATCGGGGCGAGTGTGCTGCTCGCGCTGTCGGCCAAGGTGGAGATCCCTTCCTGGCCGGTACCGATGACCATGGAGACCTTCGCCGTGCTCGCCGTGGGCGCGACGTTGGGCGCGCGGCGGGGCGGGATCGCGGTCGCGCTCTGGCTCGCCGAGGGCGCCTTCGGCCTGCCCGTGTTTGCCGGCGCCACCGCGGGGCTTGCCTACATGGCGGGGCCCACGGGCGGCTACCTCGCCGGTTTCCTGGTCGCCACGCTCCTCGTCGGCTGGTGCGCCGAGCGCGGGGCGCGGAGACGGCTCCTGCATCTCTCGCTCGCCATGGCGGGCGGGCTGTTCGCGATCTATCTTTTCGGCGTGATCGGCCTCGCCCCGTACACCGGTCCCTGGCGGGCGCTCACCGTCGGCGTGGTGCCGTTCCTGCCCGGAGACGTGGTCAAGCTGCTGCTCGCGGCGCGCATGGTGACGCTGGGGAAGCGCTTCCTGCCTGGCTGAGCGGACACGCCGGCGCCGGCCGCCAGCGAACAAATCCCTCGCATCCGGGGAGTGGTTTCCAGGTGCGACCAATTTGTTAGGGAAGGCCGTCTATCCTTCCGGTGGCGGCGCCGACTCGCCGCCGGACAGACCGGGACGGAGCAGCATGGGTCAGGCCGACACGGGTTTGGCGTCGAGCGAACTGCGGCGCGAGCGGTTCTTGGTGCGGCGCTCGCCCGCCCGCGGCGGCGAAAGCGGAGGGACGCGGCGCTTCGTCGGCCCCGCGCCGGGCACCGCGCTCCTGCTGATCGACGCCGCGCTGATGCTCCTGTTGTGGCTTCCGCTCGCGTTCGCCGGGTGGCTGCCGGGCCGGGGATTCCAGCGCGCGGCGCCACTGCTCTACAGCGCGGCGGTGCTCGGCGCCTGTTACGTGCTCGGGCTCTACCGGCGCGACATGATCCTCGAAACCCGCCGGGCGCTAGGGCGGCTGCCGCTGGCCGTGGGCATGGGGGCGGCGGGGGCGTTGGCGCTGCTCGCGTTCGCCGGAGCAGCCCGAGGCGGTGCCGTGCTGTTCGTCGCCGCACTCGCCGACGGGCTCGGGGGCGGCGTGAGTGCACGGGTGTTGTTCTACACCCTGCGCCGGCGCGGCCTGTTCCGCCGCCGCCTGCTCGTGATCGGCGCCGGCAGGCGGGCATGGGATCTCGTGCTCATGCTCGGACGCGAGGGCCGCAATCTGCACTACCAGATCGCCTTCCTGCATGATCCCGTCTTCGGCGAGATCGACCCCCGCCTTGCCGGCGGCGGCGCCGGCCCGATCGTCGCCCCCGCGGTGGCGGGCGGCCCGGGCTTGGGTGCGGGGGTTCTGGAGGCGGCGCGCCGGCTCGGGGTGGAGCAGATCATCGTGGCACCGGACGAGCGGCGGGGGATGGATCTCGAGGCGCTGCTCGCCTGCAAGATCGCCGGGTTTCCGGTCAAGCCCTATCTCGCCTTCGTCGAGCGCGAGATCCGCCGCCTCGATCTCAAGCGGATGGAGTTGTCCTGGCTGCTCTACTCGGAAGGGTTCCAGTTCGGCCTGATCGACCGTATCCTCAAACGCACGCTCGATCTCGCGGTGAGCCTCGCGCTGCTCGTCGTATTTGCGCCGGTGCTGCTCGTTGCGGCGATCGCGATCAAGCTCGATGACGGTGGCCCGGTGCTCTATCTTCAGGAGCGGGTGAGCCGCAACGGGCGGATCTTCCGGATCATGAAGCTGCGCACCATGCGAACCGACGCGGAGCGCCGCGGCGCGGTGTGGGCGGCAGACAAGGACAACCGTATCACCCGCGTCGGCGCCTTCCTCCGGCGCACCCGCATCGACGAGATGCCGCAACTCTTCAACGTGCTGCGCGGGGAGATGTCCCTTGTCGGCCCGCGCCCCGAGCGTCCCACCTTCGTCGCGATGTTGGCGGCACAGCTGCCGCTCTACCACGAGCGCCACATGGTCAAGGCCGGGCTCACCGGCTGGGCGCAGATCAACTATCCCTACGGCGCTTCGATCGACGACGCCCGCTCGAAGCTCAGCTTCGACCTCTACTACGTCAAGAACTTCAGCATCCTGTTCGACCTGCTCATCATCGCCCAGACGATCCGGGTGGTGCTGTGGCCGGGCGGCGTGCGCTGAGCGAACGCCGCGCCACGCGCTACAGCCAGCCGAACAGGCGCTGGAACAGGCCGGGGGATTTCGGCTGCTGGATCGGTGTCGTTCCGGCGGTGGCGGGCTTGCCGAGGGCCGCATCCTGGCGCAGGCGCTGCGCCTCGCGCGCGGGATCGACGACGATGCCCTGGGTGGGCGGGCCGCGCCAGAACATCAGCCGGTCGACGAAGCTCTGCGGACGATGGCTCAAGCCCGCCGCGGCATTGACCTCGGCGCGGATGTTGGCGGGTGCCGGTGGGCCTGCGGCCTGGAGCAGCGCCTGCTGTCCTGGCGACATCGCCCCCCCCTGGCTGGCGAGCACGCTCTGCGGCGCTAAGATCCCCTCCGCGGAGCGCGCCGCCGAGATCGCCTGTGGCCGTGGTGCGCCGGGCTCGGGCGGGCGCAGCGCATAGTCGGGCGGCATCGAGAGCGGCGCCTGGGTGGTGACCGCGAACGCGTTGGGCATCGAGGGGTTCAGCCCCAGCGTCGCCTTCAGCCCGCCGCCGCAGCCGGCGAGCGAGGCGGCAGCGAGCAGCGGCAATGCCGCGCGCGTGGAGCGGCGGATGCGGGTCGGCAGGAGGGTATGGGTCAGCATGAGGGCGAGTCCTAATGCCGGTTCCGCGCCCGGGCAAGGCCGGAGCCGGAGGGACGGGCGAAGATCGCCTCGAACATCAGCGCCGCGACTCCGCAGACGATCGCCGCGTCGGCGACATTGAACACATACCACGACCAGCCGAAGGCATGGGCACGGACGAAGTCGACCACCGCGCCGAACCGCAGCCGGTCGATCACGTTGCCGACCGCGCCCCCCGCGATGGCGCCGATACTGAGCGCGGTCAGGAGGTTGCGTGCCCGCGCGAGCCACACCCCGAGCGCTACCACGACCGCAAGTGCCGCGCCCCCCAGCACAAAGGGGGCCGCACCGCCGATCCCGTCGAGCAGACCGAACGTGACGCCGCGGTTCCACACCATAGTCAGGCTGAGGAACGGGGTCAGCACCACCTCTCGCCGCGCCGGCAGATCGAGCCCGTGCAGCACCCACCATTTCGAGGCCTGGTCGACGGCGAGCACCGCGAGCCCGAGCCCGGCCCCGAGCGCGAAGCGGCGCCGGTTCACGCGAGCGCCCGGCACACCAGCCCCGATGCCACCGCATCCGCGCAGCGCAGGCACAGGCCTGGGTGGCACGCGTTGCTTCCGGTTTCCGGCAGCACCCGCCAGCAGCGGGCGCATTTCTCGCCCTCTGCCACCTCCACGGCGCAGGCAGCGAGCCCTTCGCCGACGGCCACCGCGGCGCGGGCGACGATCAGCACTTCCGCCCATTCCTCGGCGCCGAGCAGCGGATCCTCGCCGGGCGCGAAGCCTAGCCGGGCCTCCGCCTGGATCGAGGCGCCGATGCGCCCGTCCTGGCGCATCGCCTCGAGGGCCGCGGTGCCGACGCGGCGGCGCTCGCGGATGCGCACCCAACGCTCGGCGAGCGCCGGATCCTGCCACACTGGCGGGATCGGCGGGAAATCCTCGAGATGCACCGAGGTCTCGGCCCCGAAGCGGGCCATCCACGCCTCCTCCGCGGTGAATACCAGGCAGGGCGCGAGCCAGGCGCAGAGCGCGCGCTGCAGATGGTCGAGCAGGCTGCGTGCTGCCCGGCGGCGGAGGCTGTCAGGCCGGTCGCAATAGAGCGCGTCCTTGCGAATGTCGAAATAGAACGCGGAAAGATCGGCGGCACAGAAATTGTGGATCGCGGGATAGACCCCGGTCCAGTCATGGCTCGCGACCGCCCTGCGCACCAGCGTGTCGATCTCGGACATCCGGTGCAGCAGGAAGCGCTCAAGACCGGGCATTTCCGCCTCCGCCACCCGCTCCGCCTCGGTGAAGCCGGCGAGTGCGCCCAGGAGCCAGCGCAACGTGTTGCGCAAACGGCGGTAGAGCTCGGCCTGCTGCTTGAGGATTTCCGGCCCGATGCGCAGGTCCTCCGAGGTGTCGGACGACATCACCCAAAGACGCAGGATGTCGGCGCCCCATTTGTCGTTGACCTCTTGCGGCGCGGTGACGTTGCCGAGCGATTTCGACATCTTCCGCCCCTGCTCGTCGAGCACGAACCCGTCGGTGACGATGGCCTTGAACGGGGCGCGCCCGCGGGTGCCGACCGCCTCGAGAAGGGAGGAATGGAACCAGCCGCGATGCTGGTCGGAGCCTTCGAGATAGACGTCCGCCGGCCACGGCAGGCCGCGCTCCTCCAGAGTGAAGGCGTGGGTCGAGCCCGATTCGAACCACACGTCCACGATGTCCTTGACCTGCTCGTAGGCCGCCGGGTCGCGGTCGGGCCCGAGAAAGAAGCTCGCCGGCAGGGCATACCAGGCGTCCGCCCCTTCGAGGGCGAACGCCTCCACCACGCGCGCCATCACCGCCCCGTCGCGCAGCGGCTCCCCGGTCGCGCGGTCGACGAACACCGCGATGGGCACGCCCCAGGCGCGCTGGCGGGAGATACACCAGTCGGGCCTTGCGGCGATCATGCTGGCAAGGCGCGTGCGCCCGGCCTCCGGCACGAAGCGGGTCTCGGCGATGGCGGTCAGCGCCTTGGCGCGAATCGCTTCCGGCCCATCCATGCGGATGAACCATTGCGGTGTCGCGCGATAGATCAAGGGCGCCTTGGAGCGCCAGGAGTGGGGATAGGGATGCAGGAGTGTGCCCCGTGCCACCAGCGCGCCCACCTCGGTGAGGGCGGCGCACACCGCCTCCGCCGCCTTGTAGACATGGATCCCGGCGAAGATCGGCACCCAGGCGTTGAAGGTGCCGTCGTCACCCACGGTGTCCGGTACCTCGATTCCATGGGCGCGGCCGAGGGCGAAATCCTCCTCGCCGTGCGAGGGTGCGGTATGGACGAAGCCGGTGCCCGCCTCGGTGGTGACATGCTCACCGCTGAGCACCGGCACTTCGAAATCGTAGCCCCGTCCGCGCCAGGGGTGGGCGCAGGATAGCCCGACCAGCTCCGCGCCCGGGTACACATGCACGACGTGATGCAGCGTGATACCCGCAATCTCCAGGAACGCAGGCAGAAGGGCGAGCGCCACCAGCAGCCGCTCGCCGGCCCGCGCACCGGCCCCTTCGGCCACGGCATCGACATGGATCAGCGCGTATTCGATCGTCGCCCCGCAAGCGATGGCGCGGTTGCCGGGCAGCGTCCAGGGCGTGGTGGTCCAGATCACGATCGCTGCCCTGGCGAGCGGCGCGGAGGCAGTTAGCAGCGGAAAACGCACCCAGACGGTGGTGGAACGGTGGTCGTGGTATTCCACCTCCGCCTCGGCGAGCGCGGTCTTCTCCACCGGGCTCCACATCACCGGCCGCAGGCCGCGATAGAGCGCGCCATTGAGCAGGAATTTCCCGATTTCGGCGACGATCGCGGCTTCGGAGGCGAAATCCATCGTCGCGTAGCGGTTGTCCCAGTCGCCGAGCACGCCGAGGCGGCGGAATTCCTGCTCCTGCACCGCCATCCAGTGCCTGGCGTAGGCGCGGCATTCGGCGCGGAAGTCGAGCACCGGCACGGCGTCCTTGTCGCGCCCGGATTTGCGGTATTCCTCCTCGATCTTCCACTCGATCGGCAGCCCGTGGCAGTCCCATCCCGGGATGTAGAGCCCATCCTCGCCGGCCATCTGGCGGGCGCGGTTGATCACGTCCTTGTGGATCTTGTTGAGCGCGTGGCCGATGTGCAGGTGCCCGTTGGCGTAGGGCGGCCCGTCATGGAGGATGAATTTCCGCCGCCCCGCACTCTTCGCGCGCAGCCTGCCCCAGACGTCCATCGCCGCCCAGCGCGCGAGCAACGCCGGCTCGCGCTTGGGGAGGTCGCCGCGCATGGGAAAATCGGTCTGGGGCAGGAACACGGTGTCACGATACTCGCGCGCGGTGTCGTTCTCGGCACTGGCCTCGGCGCGGGTCCTGGGGGCGGGCTTGCTCATCGGTCCTCTCTCGCGGGCGAGCATAGGGGGCGCCCGCCGCCCGCGTCCATGATCCGCCGCGCCTCTTCGGTGTCCGCCGCGATCTGCGCACGCAACCCGGCAAGGTCGGGGAACCGCCGGTCCGGGCGGAGGAACCGGTGCAGCGACACCGCGATCTCGGTGCCGTAGAGGTCGCCCGCCCAGTCGAAGAGATGCGCCTCGATCTGCCGCGGCGTTTCCCCGGGCGTCGTCGGCCGCCGCCCGACATAGCCTACCCCCGGCCGCTCCGTCCCCTCCGCCAACCGCACGGAGACGGCATAGACCCCGCGCGCCGGCTCGAGATGTTCGCCGAGAGCCACGTTCGCCGTCGGCACGCCGAATTCCCGCGCCTCGTGGTCGCCTTCGGTGACGACGCCGCGGATCGCCCACGGGCGACCGAGCGCCGCGGTGGCGCGCTCGGGATAGCCGTCTTCCAGCGCGCGGCGGATCCGGCTCGAGGAGATCGGCCCCTCCGCGTCGGCGAGGTGGGGCACCAGCGTGAGCCCGATGCCCCGCGCCTCCGCCTCGCGGGCGAGCAGGGTGGTGTCACCCCCGCGCCGGTGCCCGAAGGCGAAATCCCCGCCGCAGGCGAGATGGCGTGCACCGAGCCCCTGGTGGAGCACCCCGGCGACGAATTCTTCCGCCGGCATCAGGCTGAATGCTTCGTCGAAGCGCAACTGGAACACCCATTCCACGCCGAGGGCGGCGAGTGCCGCCGCCCGCTCGGTGGGCAGGGTAAGCCGGAACGGCGGATCCTGCGGCCGGAAGAACCGGCGCGGGTGAGGCTCGAAGGTGACGACCCCCAAGGGCACCCGCGGCTCCGCCCCGTGCGCCGCCCGCACCACGCGGGCGTGGCCGAGATGGACGCCGTCGAAATTGCCGAGCGCGAGACTCGCCCCCCGCGCCGCTGCCGGCACCGCGCGCCAGTCCTCGACGATGCGCATCAGCCGCGGGCGGGCACCTGTACCAGCGCCTCACCTTCGATCACCACCTTGCCCGCGACCAGGCAGGTGGTCTTGAGCGTGGCACGATGGCGGGTGGCGTCGAGTGCCGTCACTTCGACCTCGGCGATCACCGTATCGCCGATCTTCACCGGCCCGCGGAAGCGCAGCGATTGGGAAAGATAGATGGTGCCGGGGCCGGGCAGCCGGGTGCCCAGCACGGCGCTGATCAGTCCGGCACTCAACATTCCGTGCGCGATGCGCTCCTTGAACAGGGTGCCGGCGGCGTATTCGGCGTTCAGATGGACCGGGTTGGTGTCGGTGGATACCGCGGCGAAGAGCAGAATGTCGGCTTCGCTGATGGTTTTGCCGACCGTGGCGGACATGCCCACGCTCAAATCCTCGAAACACATCGCTCCGCTCATCCCACCCGCTCCCGCTTTGCTGCGCTGCCGAGAAAGCCCTGCGAAGATGCAAAAATCAAGCCTTGCCCCGCCCGGCCGGCGGCACCATGGTCTGGTGATGGACGAATCCGCTGCCAAAGCCGCGCCCGAACCCGAACCCGAATCCGGACCGGCGCCCGCGTCCCCCCCGCCGCCAGTCGAGGCCGGCGGCCCCAAGGGGCCCGAGCCCACGCGCTACGGGGATTGGGAACAGAGGGGACGCTGCACGGATTTCTGAGCGCGAGGGCGTGGCTTCAGCCGAGGTCGATGCTCACCCTGCCGTTCTCCACCCGCGCCCGATAGGTCTTGAGACGGACGCAGGGCGGCAGACGGATCGCCTCGCCGGTGCGATAGTCGAACGCGCCGGCGTGCTTGGGGCACTCGATCTCGTAGTCGATGACGAGCCCGCCCGAGAGATGGACGTTCTCGTGCGTGCATAGCCCGTCGGTGCAGAACACCTCATCGCCGGGCGAGCGGAAGATGGCGTAGGTCCGCCCGCCATGGTCGAAGCGGATCACCCCTTCCTGCTCGATGGCGTCGAGCGCGCAAGCCTCCACCCAGGACTCCATCGCCCCCTCCCTACTTCGCGCCGGCGGCCGCGTTGAGCCGGGCCTTCTTGCGCTCATAGCGCGCGCGCATCCGCGCCTCGCCTTCGGCCGATCCGTCATGGAAGGTGCCGAGCCATTTGTCGAACGGGATCAGCCCGTCGCCGTAATTCACCTCGAAGAATTTGTGGTGGAGGGAGTGGATGTAGGCGTGGCTATCGAGCGACCGCTCGCCGCCCAACTCGATCTTGTCGAAGCCGATATGGCCGGGGATCGCACCGAAACCCGCATAATGGAGCTGATAGAGCGCGAGGATCGGGTTCGACGGAAGCACGAGATGCCAGAGCGCGACACCGAGATAGCCGGCCTGTTCGACCGGGTGCATCGACAGCGACGACCAGGGCGAGGGGTTCACCGAATTATGGTGCACCGAATGCACCCAGCGATAGAGCGGAGCCCAATGGATCGCCCGGTGCAGAAGAAAGAAGTGCGTCTCGTGGATGATCGGAACGAGCAACGCCAGCACGAAGAGATACAGCGGATGCTGCGCGAAGCCGAGCCAGGGGACGTAGCCGTTGGCATAGGCGTAGAGAATGCCCACCTCGAACGCCGTCCAGATCGGCAGGCCGGTACCGAAGCAGCGCATCATGTTGTCGATGTTCTGACGCTGGAAGAAGAAGGCCGTGCTGCGCTGCTCTGCCGGCCATTTGGCGTTGTACTTGAAGCGGGTTCCCTGCGCGCGCAACACGTAGAGGCGGAGCTCGAACGCGCCGAAAAACAGGAACACCGCCAGGCAGTTGATGACGAAGAGCCGCAGGATCCAGCCCCAGCCGAGGGTCTGCATCACGGCGACGTCCGGCAGCACCCAGCGCCACCAGGCGACGGCGGAAAGCGCGAACAGCAGATTATAGGGCAGGAAATACTGCGGCAGCCACTTCAGAAAGGCGAGCGGGCGCGGCGGAAAGGTGAACAGCGGCGCCGTTCCCGCCGGCTCCTTGGGCGACCAGTCGCCGCGCCTGTTCCGGGTGCCAAAGGCCAGATCGTCCATGATGTCTCTCCCCCAACGGCCGCTCCATTACCACGGCGGGCGGGCGCACGCCGCATCTCGCTTGATCAAATCACCTCAACTCCAGCCGGCCTCAAATATTCTCGGCGCTGAAGGTGACGAAGCGGATGGGCCGGTTTTCCGCCGGCGGGGAAAGCAGGCCGAGGCGCGCCAGCATGAGTTCGATCGCCCGTTGCGCCTGCGCCTCCGGCGCCTGATCGAGCACGAAATCCATCACCCCGTCGCGCAGGGCGGCGGCGCTGGCTTCCGTCAGTTCGTCGCCGACGAAAAACAAGGAGCGCCCCCGCCGCCGCAGCCAGGCGCAGAGCGCGCCGTTGGCTCCGCCGGCGTTGTAGAGCCCGACGAGATCGGGCCACAGCGCGAACGCCCGGGCGAGGAGGTCGGCGCTCAAGGCGCGCTCGTCGCGGCCGAAGAAGACATGGGCGAAAGCGAGATCGGCGCGGGGATGTTCGGCGAGATAGTCGGAGAAGCCGCGGATGCGGTCGCGGTGGCCCTGATAGATCGGGCTGTGGCAGAGCGCGACCACGCGTCCCTCGCGTCGCTCCATCCCCGCGAGCAGCAGCGCGGCGGTGCGGCCAGCGGCGTAATTGTCGATGCCGACATAGTCCGCCGGCGTCGCGTTGATGCGGTTGACGATCTGCACCACCGGCAGATGCGCCGCACCGGCCTCGCCCACGGCGGCGCGGATCAGCGGGTGGTCGGGCACGGCCAGGATGAGGCCGGCGCGGCGCAGCCCCGGCGCGCGGATGCGCGCGGCGATCGCGCCGGGGTCGCGCTCGTCGAGGAAGGTGCGATGGACAACGACGGTCCGGTCGAGCGTCGCGGCGAGGCGCTCGAAGGCTCGGGAAAGGCGGGAGAAGAAGGACGTCTCGGGCCGCACCAGCAGCACCTCGATCCTGATCAGACCACGATAGGCCTCCGGCAGGCGGCGCGGATGGTCGAGCGCGCGGGCGGCGGCGATGACCTTTTCGACGGTGGCCGGGCGAACCCCGCCGCGCGCGTTCAGCACCCGCTCGACGGTGGCGACGCCGACGCCGGCGCGGCGGGCGATGTCGGCGTAGGTGGGCCGGCCGGCGGTCATCGGGGCGGCGCCACCCCCGCGCCGGCCGCGAGCTCGGGGAAAGCGTCGCTGGCCGCGGGAAATTCCACCCGGTAGCGGAAGAAAAGCCCACGCACGGCGGCGCGATAGAGCGCCCGGCGCTCCCGCCGCCCCGGCACCGCGCGCAGCCGCAGACCGAGCGCGCCCAGCCGCAGGAGGGCCGCGGCGAACCCCTCGTGGTGGCGCACGGTCGCGATCTCGTTGCGCACGCCGCAGCGGTATTTCCACAGGTCGGCGGGGCCGACGGTGGCGAAATCCGCGCCCTCGTTGCGCGCCATCTCGTGTACGACCAGGCTCCGCCCCTCCCACAGCCCGGGCAGGTCGCGGGTGAGGCGCAGCGTATAGTCGTTATCGTCGTACCAGACGAAGAACTCGCGCGGCGGGAGCCCCTTGGCGCGCACCGCCGCGGCGGGCACCAGCAGCGAGACGAAGGTCGCGGTCGCGACCTTCACCACCGGCCGCCCGATGGCGAGGTGGCGCACCCAGTCCGCGGCCGGGGTGGGCTGGTTCATCACCGCGGGGCTTCCGTCGGTCCACTCCACCCGCGAACACACGAACCCGACCGGGGCGAATTCCGCCGCCGTCCGCGCCAGCCAGGCCAGTGCCTCGGGTGCGGCGATCGCGTCGTCATCGAGCAGCCACATCGCCTCCGCTCCGGCCGCGAGGCCGAGACGCAAGCCGAGGTGGAAGCCGCCGGCGCCGCCGAGGTTGCGCCGCGCGAGGTGGAAGCGCACCCGGCTGTCGGCCGCGAAGGCCGCACGCACCGCCTCGTTCACCGCCGGGTCCACGCTGTTGTCGACTACCAGCACGAGTTCCGGCGCCAGGCTCTGCACCAGCGCGGCCCCGATCGCGCGCGCGAGCAGCACCGGCCTGCGGCAGGTGACGATGATGGCGGCGATCATGCCGCCCCATCTTCGGGAAACGGGGGAATCGCGCGCCCCTGCCCAAGGCACGCAAGCACCCGCCGCCCGGCGGCCAGCGCCTCTGCGATCGTCACGTCCATGTCGAGGTAGCGGAAGGTGCCGAGGCGGCCGAGAAAACTCACGCCCCGCGCGCCCGCCGCCATCTCCCGATAGGCGGCAAAGCGCGCCTCGCCCTCGGCCAGCCGCACCGGATAGAAAGGTGCATCCTCCGGCCCGGCGGTGCGGCTGCGCTCGCGGAACACCACCGTTCGGGCAAACCCCTCCGCCTCCCAGGGCGCGAAATGCTTGTGTTCGACCGAGCGCGTCCACGGCACCGCGTCATCGCACCAGTTGACCACCGCGGTTCCTTGGAAATCTCCCGCCCTCTCGATGCGCTCGAAGTCGAGCGTGCGGTATTCGAGCCGCCCGGCGCGGTAGGCGAACCAGCGGTCGAGCGGTCCGCTCCAGAAGACATGGCGGAAGGATTCCGCAAGCGCCTCGAACCGGCAGGAAACCCGCACTTCGATCGCGGGATGGTCGAGAATCGCCCCGACCAGCGCCGTATACCCGCGCTCGGGAATGCCCTGGTGGGGATGGTCGAAGTAGTTGTCGTCGTAGCTGAAGCGGATCGGCAGGCGCTTGAGGATCGCGGCGGGCAATTCCCGTGGCTCGCGGCCCCACTGCTTGCGCGTGTAGCCCTCGAAGAAGGCGCGATAGAGCCGAGCGCCCACCAGCGCCAGCGCCTGCTCCTCGAAATTGGCGGGCGCGGTGATGTCGCCCCGCACCTCGCTGGCAAGCCAGCGCCGCGCCTCGTCCGGCCCCATCACCCGGCCGAAGAATTGGTTGAGGGTCAATAGATTGATAGGCAAAGTAAACATCCGCCCGCCGACCACCGCCTTCACCCGGTTGACATAGCGGCGGAAGGCGGCGAAGCGGTGGACATAGCTCCACACCTCCTCGTTGGCGGTATGGAAGATGTGCGGGCCGAAGCGATGCACCATCACGCCCGTCGCGGCGTCGCGCTCGGTATGGCAATTGCCCGCCACATGCCCCCGCTCTTCGACCACGAGCACGGGAAGTCCCGCCTCCGCCAGGGCGCGCGCCAGCACCGCGCCCGAAAATCCGGCGCCGACGCAGCAGAACCGCTGGCTCATCGGTGGGCGCAGGGCGGCAGAGGGTCCATCGCGTTCACTATGGGGCACCGGCCCGGGCGTGCAAGTCGCGGCGATCGGAGCCGGCACTTCCCTCACCCGCGCCCTGCGGAAGGCGCAAGAGCCGGTTGACTTTGCCGGCCGGGCCCCGCCACCATCCGCCTCCCGAGTCGCGCGCCCCGGACCATCCCGCTCCGAAGTTTCCGCCGAGACTCGCCCGCCGTTGGAGAGACGTGGAGATCATCCGCGAACTGCCGCTGGACCAGGTCCTGCTCGGGGATTGCATGCGCATGATGCGCATGCTGCCCCCGGCCTCGGTCCACTGCGTCTTCGCCGATCCGCCCTACAACCTGCAATTGCGCGGCGAACTCCGCCGCCCCGACGATTCGCTGGTCGATGGAGTGGACGAGGAGTGGGACCGTTTCACCGACTTCGCCGCCTACGACGCGTTCACCCGCGAGTGGCTCGCCGAATGCCGCCGCCTCCTGCGCAAGGATGGCACGCTCTGGGTCATCGGCGCCTACCACAACATCTTCCGCATCGGCACCATCCTCCAGGATCTCGGCTTCTGGATCCTGAACGACGTGATCTGGCGCAAATCCAACCCGATGCCCAATTTCCGCGGCCGCCGCTTCACCAATGCCCACGAAACCCTGATCTGGGCAGCGCGCGGGCCGGATTCCCGCTACCGCTTCAACTACCAGGCGATGAAAGCGCTCAACGACGACATCCAGATGCGCAGCGACTGGTTCCTGCCGCTGTGCACCGGCGCCGAGCGGCTGCGCAATGCCCACGGGCTCAAGCTCCACCCCACCCAGAAGCCGGAATCGCTGCTCCACCGCGTTCTTCTCGCCTCCACCGCACCCGAGGATATCGTGCTCGACCCCTTCCTCGGCACCGGCACTTCGGCAGTGGTGGCACGGCGGCTGGGGCGGCACTTCATCGGCATCGAGCGCCACCCGGCCTACGCGGAAGCGGCGATCGGCCGCGTCCGCGCGGTCACGCCCGCCGGCGCGCATGGCCACTCCGTTACCCCCTCGCGGCGCGAGAAGCCGCGCATTCCCTTCGGCCAACTCGTCGAACGCGGCCTCGTCCCCGCTGGCAGCCTGCTCCATGACCGCCAGCGTCTGGTCTCGGCCACCGTCGCTGCGGACGGAACCCTGGTTTCGGGCGCCGAGCGCGGCTCGATCCACAAGGTCGGCGCGGCGCTGACCCACGCCCCCTCCTGCAACGGCTGGATTTTCTGGCATATCGAGCGCGACGGGCGTCTGGTCTCGCTCGACCATCTGCGCGAGATCGCCCTCTCCGGCGAATAGGCTTCCACCTCAGCCGTGCGTCAGGAAGCGGTCGAGGAGCCGCACCCCGAACCCGGTCGCGCCGGCGGCGTGGGCCGCATCCGCCTCGTCGCGGCTTTCCACTCCGGCGATGTCGAGATGCGCCCACGGCACGCCTTCGGCGAACTCGCGCAGGAAGGCGGCCGCGTGGCAGGCGTCCGGCTGCATCCGCCCGGGCAGGCAGTGGCGCAGATCGGCGATGGCGGAATCGAGATCGGCGCGATGCCGCTCCCCGATCGGCATCGGCCACACCAACTCGCCCACCGCTTCGCCGGCGCCCGCGAGCGCCGCGCCGAGGCCAGGGTCGGCGGCGAACAGCCCCGCCCGCTCGTGGCCGAGTGCCAGCACGATGCTGCCGGTGAGCGTCGCGAGATCGACCATCGCCGCGGGGCGCAATCGCCGCGCCGCGTAGGAGAGCGCATCCGCGAGCACCAGCCGCCCTTCCGCGTCGGTATCCACCACCTCGACCGTGCGCCCCGAGAAGCTACGCAGCACGTCCCCCGGCCGATAGGCGCGCGCCCCGATCGCGTTTTCGGCCAGCGCCAGCACCGCGACCGCCGCGACCTTCGAGCGGCGGCGGGCGAGCGCCAGGATCGCCCCGGCGCAGGCCGCGGCACCTGCCATGTCCGCCCGCATCTCCCACATCCCTTCCGCCGGCTTGATCGAGACGCCCCCGGTGTCGAAGGTGATCCCCTTGCCGACGAGTGCGACCGGTGCGCCGCCCCCGCCGGCCCAGCGCAACAGAACGAGCGCCGGCGGATGGGCGGAGGCGCCACCTACCGCGAGCAGACCCCCAAACCCCTCCGCCGCCAGCCGGTCCGCCGCCAGCACCTCGACGGCGATGCCGAGGCGCGCAAGCGGCCGGAGGCGATGGACGAACCGGGAAGGGGTGAGGTGGTTCGCCGGCAGCGCTACCAGATCGCGGGCGAAGGACGCACCCTCCAGAGCCGGCGCCAGCACTTGCCACGGTGCCGCATCCGTGGTGACGAGGTCGATCGCCGACAGTCGCGGCGCCTCCGGGTCGGGGCGGGCGCGCAACCCGTCCGGGCGCCATGCCCGGAGCACCGCGCCTTCGGCGAACAGTGCCGCCTCGTTCGGCGTGCGGGCGCGGGCGTCGAGCACGACCCGATCCTCGCCGAGCAAAGCCGCTGCTGCTGCCGCCCCCGCCGCGCGCAAACTCTTCGGCCCCGGCGCGTGTCCCAGCCCCACCGCCACCATCCGCCGCCCGGAAGCCAGGCTTTCCACCGTCTCGCCGGTGGCGAAGCGGAAGCGTCCGGCGCTCGCGGCCGCGCGCAGCGGCGCCGGCAGATCCGCCGCCCTCTCGGCCGGCACCGTGAGCGCACCGGTCATGGGCGGGTGGTGGTGGACGCGGACGCGGGGTGCGCTCACCCGCGCGCCGGCTCAGCTCTCGTGATGGGTCGCGACCAGATGGTCCAGCAGGCGCACGCCGAACGCGGTCGCGCCTTTCGGGGTCGTCGGTTTGCCCTTGTCGGCCCAGGCGGTTCCGGCGATGTCGAGATGCGCCCAGGGCTTGCCGTTGACGAAGCGTTGGAGGAACTGCGCCGCGGTGATGGCGCCACCCGCGCGTCCGCCGATGTTCTTCATGTCCGCGATGTCGGACTTGATCTGCTTGTCGTACGCCTCGCCCAGCGGCATGCGCCACAGGCTCTCCCCGGTTGCCTCACCCGCTTCGCGCAGCCGTGCGGCGAGTTCCTCGTTGTTGCTGAACAGCCCGGCGTGCTCGTGCCCGAGACTGACGATGATCGCCCCGGTCAGCGTCGCCAGATCGACCATGAAGGCCGGGTTGAATTTCTCCTGGCAGTACCAGAGCAGATCGGCGAGTACGAGGCGCCCCTCGGCGTCAGTGTTGAGCACTTCCACGGTCTGGCCGGAGTACGATTTGACCACGTCCCCCGGCCGCTGCGCGGTGCCCGAGGGCATGTTCTCGACCAGCCCGACGATGCCCACCGCGTCCACCTTCGCGCGGCGCCCGGCAAGCGCCGCCATCAGCCCGACCACGGCGCCGGCGCCGGCCATGTCCCACTTCATGTCCTCCATCCCGGCGGCGGGCTTGATGCTGATGCCGCCGGTGTCGAACGTCACTCCCTTGCCGATGAAGGCGAGCGGTGCGCGGCTCTTTGCCCCGCCCGCGCCCTGCCACTGCATCACCACCACGCGGGGTTCGTTGGCGCTGCCCTGCGCTACCCCGAGCAGCGCCCCGAAGCCGAGCTTGCGCAGTTCGCGCGGTCCCAGGATCTCGACCTTCACCCCGAGATCGATGAGCTTGCGGCAGCGCTCCGCCATTTCGGCGGGATTGAGCACGTTGGGCGGCTCGCTCACCAGGTCGCGGGTCAGCGTCACGCCGTCGGCGATCGCCTTGAGGGGAGCGAAGGCGTTGCGGGTCTTCACCGCCTCGCCGAGGACACAGAGCGTGGCCAGACGCGGCTTGTCCTCATCCTTTTCGGTGGTGCGGTAGCGGTCGAAGCGGTAGGCGCGCAGGCTTGCGCCGAGAGCGACGTGCGCGGCGAGGTTGGGCGCCAGCCCGTCTGCGGCGATCGCCCCCTTCTCGTCCCCCAGCAGGGCGCCGAGCGCGTGGCCGCCCGCCTCCTCGAGGACGAGCGGCGTCAGGGCGTCACGCTTGCCGAGCCCGACGGCGACGACCCGCGCGAGCCCCGCCCCGGGGGCGAGGATGGTGACCGTCTCGCCCTTCTTGGCCTTGAACCGCGCTGCCGCCAGCCCCCGTCCGAGCGCGCCCCCCGTCGCCTCCTCGACGCCCGCGGCGAGCCCCGCGAGCGGTTCGTCGGCGGCGAGCAGCAGCGCGAGCCCGCCGGACTTGGGGAGCGCAGGTTTGGCGAAGACGATCTCGGGCATGGTGAAGCGTTCTCCCTGTGGCGAGCGTGCGGGCAGTCGATTCCCCGACTGTAGCAGCCGCGCGGCACATGGCCAGAGTGCCCCGCCCGCTCAACAATTCTCAGCCGAGTGCAACGTGAAGGGAATCTCATTCGGCGCCGCGTCCGGCGGCAGCGCGCCGAGGTGCTTGAGCAGCACCTCGATCGCCCGCCGCGCCTGCAACTCGGGCGCCTGGTCGATGGCGAGGCTCATCGTTCCCGCGCGCAGCAGTTCCGCCGCCGCGGTGGTCAATTCATGGCCGATGAAGACGATCCGCCCCGCCAATCCGGCCTCCCCGAGCGCGGCTCCCACCGCACGGTTCCAGCCGCCGGTGTTGTAGAGCGCTGAAATTCCCCGCCCGCCCCGCAGCGCAGCGCGCAGGAGCGCGGCCAGCCGTTCCTGCTCGTCGTGCCCCTCCAGCACTTCGGCAATCCTCATCCCGGGCGCGTACCGCGCCAGCCCTTCGCGAAACCCTTCCACCCGGGCTTGGTGGGCCTGGAATACCAGCCGGTTGGTCAACACGACCGCCGCCCCCGTCGCGCCGCTCAAGCGCGCGGCGAACAGCCCCGCCGTGCGGCCGGCCCGCGCGTGGTCGATTCCGACATAGGCGATGCGCGGCGTGCTCGGCAGGTCGGTGACCACGCAGACCACCGGGCCGCGGCGCTGGCGGGCGGCGATCGCCTGCACGATTTCGCGGTGTTCGCCACCGTAGAGGATCAGCCCGTCGGCCTCGCTCGCGCCGATCCGCGCTGCCATCCGCCGTGTCTCCCGCTCCTCGAACAGCGTGCGCGCGACGATCACGCCGCGGTCAAGCGTGCCGGCGACCTGCAAGACCGCCTCGGTGAAGCGGGTGAAGAACGAGGTCCGCGAGCGCACCATCACCACCTCGAGCCGCAGCGTCCGCCGGTAGGGGAGGGGGAGGGTGCGGCGCAGCCCAAGCCGCCGCGCCGCCTCGATCACCCGCTGCACGGTTTCGGCTGAAGCGCTGCCACGCTCGTTCAGCACCCGGTCGACGGTGGCGAGGCTCACCCCCGCGCTCTCTGCCACCTCGCGCAGACCCGGCCGGTGCGCCCGGGCCTCCTGCCGCGGCTCGTCGGTCATCGCCGTCCTCCCAGTTCCGATCCTGAACACTTCCGCGCCGGCGCGGAAGGGCCTCCTCACGCACCCCTCGCCAAGCACGCGCCGCTGGGCTAGCTCTGCCGGCATGCGATATGTCTCGACTCGCGGCCAGGCACCTGCCTCGGGCTTCGCCGAGGTGCTGCTCGCCGGCCTCGCCCCGGATGGTGGTCTCTACCTGCCGGAGAGCTGGCCGGTCTTTTCGCCTGCCGAGCTGCGGGCGATGCGCGCTCTCGCCTACCCCGAACTTGCCGCCCGCGTCATCGCTCCCTTCGCCGCCGGTTCCTTCACCGAGGCCGAGCTCGCCGCCCTCTTGCGCGAAGCCTATGCCGGCTTCGCCCATCCTGCGGTCTGCCCGCTGGTCCAGCTCGAAACGGGGCTCTTCGTCGCCGAGCTCTTCCACGGCCCCACGCTCGCCTTCAAGGATATGGCGATGCAGCTGCTCGGGCCGCTCTTCGCTGCGGCGCTGGCCCGGCGCGGGGAGCACATCACCATCGTTGGCGCCACCTCGGGCGATACCGGCTCGGCGGCGATCGAGGCCTGCCGTGACCGCCCCGGCATCCATCTGGTCATGCTCCATCCCAAGGGCCGCACCTCGGAAGTGCAGCGGCGACAGATGACGACGGTGCTCGCCCCCAACATCGTCAACCTCGCGGTGGCAGGCAGCTTCGACGACTGCCAGGATCTGGTGAAGGCGATGTTCGCGGATGCCCCCTTTCGCGCCGAAATGGCGCTCTCGGCGGTCAACTCCATCAATTTCGCCCGCATCGCCGCCCAGATCCCCTATTACGTCGCCACCGCCCTCGCCCTCGGCGCGCCCGACCGCGAGGTCGCTTTCGCCGTCCCCACCGGCAATTTCGGCAACGTCTTCGCCGCCTGGGCGGCCGGGCGCATGGGCCTGCCCATCGTTCGCCTCGCGGTCGGCTCCAATCGCAACGACATCCTCACCCGCTTCCTCGCCGGCAAGGACATGTCGGTGCGCGCGGTCGAACCTTCGCTCTCGCCCTCGATGGACATCCAGGTCAGCTCCAACTTCGAGCGCCTGCTCTTCGAAAGCCTCGGCCGCGACGGGGACACCACGGCGGCGATGATGCGGGATTTCCGCCGCAGCGGCCGGATGACGGTGCCGGACGCCGCCTGGTGCGATATCACCCGCCTCTTCGTCGGTCTCGCGCTCGACGATCGCGCCACCACCGCCGAAATCCGTGCGCTGCACGCCGCGTCCGGCTATGTCGCCGACCCGCACAGCGCGATCGGCATCGCCGCCGGCCGTGCCCACGCGCTCCCGGGCGTCCCGATGATCGCCATGGGGACGGCGCACCCCGCGAAATTCCCCGCCGCGATGCGCGAGGCCCTCGGCTTCGTCCCCCCTCTGCCGCCGCGGCTCGCCTCCCTATATGACAAGGAGGAGCGTTGCCGCGACGTCCCCGCCGATCTCGCCGCCGTCGAGGCGGTGGTCCGCAGCACTGCCCCGGCCACCCACGCCGCCTGACCGCAAAGGACCACCCGATGACCGATGACGCGAGCCAAGACGCGATCCACGTGACCCGCCTTCCCTCCGGCCTCACCGTCGCCTCCGAGCGCATGGACCGGGTGGAGACGGTCGCCTTCGGCGCCTATGTCGCGACCGGCACCCGCAACGAACTTGCGGCGGAAAACGGCGTTTCCCACTTCCTCGAACACATGGCCTTCAAGGGCACCGCGCGGCGCTCCGCCGCCGCCATCGCCGAGGAGATCGAGGATGTCGGCGGTCGTATCAACGCGTACACCGACCGCGAGCACACCGCCTACTACGTCAAGCTGCTCAAGGAGGATCTGCCGCTCGGGGTGGACATCATCGGCGACATCCTCTGCCACTCCGCCTTCACCCCCGAGGAGATCGAGCGCGAGCGCGGCGTCATCATCCAGGAGATCGGCCGCGCCAACGATACCCCCGACGACATCATCTTCGACCATTTCCAGGAGACCGCCTACCCCTCCCAGCCGATGGGCCGGCCGGTGCTCGGCACCGAGGCGATCATCCGCGCCATGCCGCGCGAGACGCTGACCGGCTACATGGCCCGCCACTACACGCCCGACCGGATCATCGTCGCCGCCGCCGGCAACCTCGAGCACGAGGCGGTGCTCGACCTCGTCTCCCGCCACTTCGCGGACCTGCCCGACCATCCGGCGCCGACGATCGAGCCCGGCCGCTACCGGGGCGGGGAGTTCCGCGAGGCCCGTGATCTCGACCAGGTCCATATCGTCCTCGGCTTCCCCGCGGTCGCCTACGACGACCCCGACCTCTACGCGGTCTCGCTCCTTTCCTCGGTGCTCGGAGGCGGGATGTCTTCGCGCCTGTTCCAGGAAATCCGCGAGAAGCGCGGCCTGGTCTATTCGATCTCCGCCTTCACCATGCCCTACAACGACGGCGGCCTGTTCGGCATCTACGCCGGCACCGGGGAGAGCGAAGCCGAGGAACTCATCCCCGTCACGCTCGAGGAGTTGCGCAAGGTCCAGGATGCGGTGAGCGAGGCCGAACTCGCCCGCGCCCGCGCCCGCTTCAAGGCCGGGCTCCTGATGTCGCTCGAAAGTGCCAGCAGCCGCTCCGGCCAGCTCGCCCAGCACCTGCGCATCTTTGGCCGCCCGCTCTCCACCGCCGAGATGGTGGCGAAGATCGAGGCGGTCACCACCGCCGACATCCGCGCCGCCGCCGCCCGCGTGTTCCGCGCCCCGCCCACGCTCGCCCTGCTCGGCCCCGCCGCGCGGGTCGCGCCGCTGCCCGAGATCGCCGAAAGGCTCGCCGCGTGAACGATACGGAGCTTCTCGCCGCCCTGCTGGAAGCCGCCCGCGCCGCCGGCGCGGATGCCGCGGACGCCATGCTGGTACGCTCGGGCTCGCTCGGTCTGCAACGCCGCGCCGGCCGGACCGAGGAGATCGAGCGCTCGGACTCGCGCGAACTCGGCCTGCGCGTCTTCGCCGGCCCGCGCCCGGCCATCGTCAGCGCGACCGATCTCGACCCCGCGGGCTTTCTCCGGCTCGCCGAACGCGCGCTCGCCATGGCCCGCGTGGTACCCGAGGACCGTGACGCCGGCCTCGGCCCCGAGCCGCCGCCGCCGCGCGACGGGCTCGATCTCGTCTGCGCTGCCGAACCGACGACCGAGGCGCTCGCCGCCTGGACCGCGGCGGCCGAGGATGCAGCGCGCGCCGTCCCCGGCGTGGCCGCGGTCGATGCGGTCTCCGCCGGCTTTTCCCGCGCCAGCATCACGCTCGCCACCTCCGCGGGCTTTGCCGCCAGCTACGTCCGCACCGCCTACTCCGGCGCCGCCACCGCCATCGCCGGCGAGGGCACGGGCATGCAGCGCGACTACGACTACGCCACCACCACCCACCAGGCCGATCTCGACCCGCCGGAGGCCATCGGCCGGCGCGCCGGGACCCGCGCAGTCGCGCGTCTCGCGCCCGCGCGGCCCAGAACCGCCCGCCTGCCGGTGGTCTATGATCCGCGCGTCGCGCGCTCGCTTCTCTCCCACCTCGCCGCGGCGATTTCGGGCGAAGCGGTCGCCGAGGGCACGAGTTTCCTCAAGGACCGTCTCGGCCAGCGGATCTTCGCCCCCGGCGTCCTGGTGATCGACGATCCCCACCGCCCGCGCGGCCTGCGCTCGCGCCCGTTCGACGGCGAGGGCGTGGCGGGCGCGCGCCGCGAGCTCGTGGCCGACGGGCGGCTCCAGGGCTGGCTGCTCGATTGGCGCAGCGCCCGCCGCCTCGGCCTCGCCTCCACCGGCAACGCCGCCCGCCGTCCCGGCGGCCCGCCCGGTCCCAGCGCCGCCAACCTCTGGCTCGCTCCCGGCGCGCTCTCTCCGGCGGCACTGATGGCGGACATCGGCGAGGGTCTCTACGTCACCGAACTGATCGGCTCCGGCGTCAACCCGATCACCGGGGACTACAGCCGGGGGGCGGCCGGCTTCCTCATCCGCAACGGCGACATCGCCGAGCCGGTGGCCGAGATCACCATCGCCGGCAATCTCCTCGACATGTTCGCCCACCTCACGCCGGCCGACGATCTCGCCTTCCGCCACGGCATCGACGCGCCCACGCTGCGCATCGAGGGGATGACGCTCGCCGGCGCCTGAGATCTCCCAGAGCACTTTCCGATCCAATTGGATCGAAAACTGCTCTGTCCATTTGATGAAACGAGCATCTCTATCCGATCAGATGTTTCAATCTGATCGGATAATGCTCTAGGCAAACCCGCCCAGCCCCGCCGCCACCGCGAGCAGGGCGGCGATCGCCATCACCGTCCAGGTCAGCACCATGCCCCCCGCCCGCGCGGCGGACTTCCCCGACGAGCGTGAGAGCCCGATCGCGTGGGCGAGCCGGCCCAGGGTGAAGGCCGCGCCCAGCGCATGCAGCAGCCACGCCGGCGCCGCGGAGGCTTCCAGGACTCCGAGCAGGATCAGCACGATCGGCACATATTCGGTGTTGTTGGCGTGCGCGCGGATGGCGCGGGCGAGTTCCGGCACCCCGCCGTCGCCGAACAGGACCCGCCCTCGAAACCGCTGCTGCACCACCCGGATCGCGAGCGCGACCGCGAGCAGCGCGTTCAGCCCGGCATAGAGCGCGGTGATGCGCAATTCCATCGCTTCCCTCCAGGGTTGGCCGGTCAAAGACGGTCAAGACCCCATACGCGCGGGGCGATCACATAGTTCAGTTGCACCAGGATGATGAAGCCGATGCTGGCGTAGGTGCTGAACAGGCACAGCGCGGCGCCCACCCCATAGAGCGCCTGGGCGATCACGATCCGCCGCTCCACCGCCCGGTGCGCGCCCTCCGGCGCGTCGGCGCGCACGAGTCCGGCGCCGGCGGCATAGCGCAAGGCCGCGAACAGCAGCGCGCCGAGCAGGAAGATGTTGCACCAATAGACCAGGAGTGCAGCGCGATAGGCGATGAAGCCCGCCATCAGCGCGGTCGAGAAGGGCATGAGCGAGACCGCGAACAGGAATCCGAGATGAAGCCAGGTCAGGTTGCGGTCCGTCGCGGCGAGGAAATTGAGCCCGGTCTGCTGGCCGACCCAGAAGATCCCGAGCGTGAGGAAGCTCATCAGATAGACCAGGAGCCGCGGCAACAGCGTCACCAGCGCCCCGGTGAGCCCGCCCGCGCGTGCGATCGCCGCCGCAGCAGGTGCATGCAGATCGAAGACCAGCAGCGTCATCGCGACCGCGAACAGACCGTCGCTCAGCGCTTCGAGCCGCCCGAGATTGGCGCCCGCGAAGCGGTTGTAATGGCCCAAGCGTGCCCCCTCCGTCCGCCCGGTCCGTGGATCGGCGGGAGAGGAGCGGCCCACGCCCCTCCCGCCGGCCGGCTCAGCTACGCGCGCCGATGGGCAGGACCGTCCGCCCGTGGGTTTCGTTGATGACCTCGGCCGCCGCCAGATAGAAGGCGAGTGCCGCGGTGACGAGGCCGAGATAGCCGCCATACATGCCGAACGCCGCCGTGCCGGTGAAGGCGTGCAGGGCGAGCAGGACGAAGGTGATCCACAGTGCGAGGAAGATCAGCTGCACGGTGCGGTTGAGCGCGAAGGACGCGATCCACATGTAGAACGAGAAGGCGCCCCAGATCAGCAAATACCAGGCGACCATCTCGCCCGGCACCTTGGCCGCGAAGAACTCCACGAAGAGCGCGAAGGACCACCAGAAGGCGCCGTACGAGCAGAAGGCGACGAAGCCGAAGGTGTTGCCGCGGGGCAACTCCATCAGCCCGGCGAAGAACTGGGCGGTGCCGCCGAAGGCGAAGGCCATGGCGAGCACCATGGGAACGCCGGCGCCGGGCAAGAGCCCTGCGTTGACCATGCTGAGCAGCCAGGTGGTCAGCGCGAAGCCGGTCAGGCCAAGCGGTGCGGGGTTGGCGAGTTTCATCCGGGACTGTCCTCCGAGGGTTTGCTTTGGCAAGGGTCGGCCGGGACACCGTTCCCGGCCTGCCCGCCCCTCGCCGCCTTTCCCCCTGGCAGGCGGCGATGGTTCGGATGACCATTCCATAGAGCCGGAAGTCGCGTCCCTTCAAGCGTTCGTGACGTGAACTTCGCAGATGTTCGGCCCCTACGCCGGGCGGAAGGCGTACGCGTCCATGCGGATGACCCCGAACGCCGCGCTGGAATGCAGCCGCTCCGCCGTGGGTTCGGCGCCCGCTGCGCCCAGCGCGACGAAGACCGGCAGGAGATGCTCCTCGGTCGGGTGGTTCTGCACCGCGTAGGGCGCCTGCCGGCGATAGTCGAGCAGTTGTTCCACCCGTGCCGCGCGCAGCCCCTCGTCGAACCAGTCGGCGAAGGCGGCGACGTCGGGCGGCGAGGGATCGTCCGGGCGGTGGTAGCGGAAGCGGGAAAGATCATGGGTGAAAGAGCCGCTGCCCAGCACCAGCACCTCCTCCGCCAGCAGCGGCGCGAGCGCGCGGCCGAGGGCGAGATGGTGGGCGGGGCCGAGATTGGTCTGCACCGAAAGCTGCACCACGGGAATGTCCGCCTCCGGATACATCAGAAGAAGCGGCACCCAGGCGCCGTGGTCGAGCCCGCGCGTGGGATCGACGCCGACCGTAACCCCCTTCGCGCCGAGCAGCTTGCGCACCCGCTCGGCCAACTCCCGCCCGCCCGGCGCCGGGTAGCGGATATCGTAGAGCGCGCGCGGGAAGCCGTAGAAATCATGGATGGTGTCGTTGACCGCGACCTCGTTGACCGCGGGAGTGGGGGTTTCCCAGTGGGCGGAAACCGCGAGGATCGCGCGCGGGCGCGGCAGGACGCGGCCCAGCCCCGCCAGGAACTCCCGCGCCGGCGAGGGCGAGAGCGGCAGCGTGGGCGCGCCGTGGCTGATGAAGAGGCTGGGCAGCATCGCTCTTCTCCTTCAGGCGGCGTGTTCCGCGGTCACGCGCATCGAGCCGAGCGCATGGGCACCCGGCCCGATCAGCGCCTGGGCAAGCAGCGCCGCCATCCAGAAAAACGGATACTCCCAGCCGCCATTGGGGTCATTGAAAAAGAATCCATTATGGATGTGCACGAAGACGATCGCGCCGAGCAGGTCGGCGGCGAGCAGCACCGCCACCGGCCGCACCGCGACGCCCAGGATCAGCGCGATTCCACCCAGCAGTTCGAGCGCGATCACCGCATAGGCGAGCGGTCCCGGCAGGCCGAGCTTGGTGAAGAACATCGCCGTTCCGGCCGGGGTGAAGACAAAGATCTTGAGCCCGGCGTGAACCAGGAAGAAGGCGCCCGAAACCAGGCGCAGCAGCAATGCGCCGTAGGGCGCGGTCTTGGCATCGATCATGGCACTGATCCCTTGTGGTGAAGCCATCCCGAAGAACGGTTCCGGATGCCGGCATCCCGCCGGACTGCACCGGACATAATTCGATAGTGAATGAATTTCCAGAGGGTGTCGGAAGAATTTCCAGCCCGGCCGCGGGTCTGACGGCCAGCGAGCTGCCCAAGGCCGCCGCGCGCCTCAGTGGGCTGGCTGCGCCGGTCCGCGAAATCAAGCCAGTGCTCCGAGGCTCCTGAACGAGCGGATCGAGTCGAAGCGCTAGGCGGCGTTCGCCTGCTGGGCCGCCGCCGCGGCATGGTCGGCGGCGAGATAGGCGCCGAGCACGTCCGCCGTCGGTCCGTCCGCCCGCACCCGTCCCTGCTCCATCCAGATCACCCGCGTGCACCACGCCTCCACGATCGGCATCATGTGGGTCGAGAGGATCAGGATCTCCGCCCCGCGCACCATGTCCTCGAGCCGCACCCGCGCGCGCTCCAGGAAGGCGGCGTCGCCGGCGAGGAACCATTCGTCCATCATCAGCACCTCGGGGCGGATGGCGGTCGCGAGCGCGAAGGCGAGGCGCACCGACATGCCGCTCGAATAGATGCGCACCGGCAGTTCCATGAAGTCGCCGAGGCCGGCGAAACTGCGCACGTCCTCCTCGAGCCGGGCGATGCCGCGCGCGTCGAGCCCGGCATAGAGCCCGCGCAGCATGACGTTTTCCCGCCCGGTCAGTTCGGGGTTCATCCCCAGCGAGGGGTCGAGCAGGGCGTTGACGGTGCCGCGGATGCGCACCCGCCCTCGCGTCGGCTCGTAGACCCCGGCGAGCGCACGCAACAGCGTGGTCTTGCCCGCCCCGTTCTGCCCGATCAGCGCCATCCGATCGCCGCTTTCGAGCCGGAAGGAGATGTCGCGCAACGCCTGCACCACCACCCGGTGCTGGGTATCCTGCCCCAGCCTGCCGGAGGCGGCGGCGAGCACCGTCTTCTTCAGGCTGCGCGCGCTGGCGTGATAGAGCGGGAATTCGATGGCGAGTTCTTCCGCCTGCACTGTCGCCATCGCGCCGCCCCTCAAAGCCAGAAGGCGATGCGCCCGCGCACGCGGACGAAGAGCAGCCAGGCGGCGGCGAGCAGTACCGCCGAGTAGCCGAGCGCGCTGGCCCAGACGAGGCGGCCGGGAAGATTGCCGAGAACCGGCCCGCGGAGGATTTCGAACAGCGTGTAGAACGGGTTGAACGGCAGGATCCAGGCGGCGTGGTGCAGCAAGCCTGGCCGCCAGATGATCGGGCTGACGAAGAAGGCGATCTGCATCACGCTGGCGACGATCGGCGGGATGTCGCGGAAGCGGGCACAGAAGGCGCCGAGCAGCAGGCAGAGCGCGAAGGCGTCCACCAGCCAGAGCCCGAAGGCGGGAATCGCGAGCAGCGCGCCCGGGCCTGGCACCACCCGGAAGATCGCGAGCACCAGCACGATGACCAGCACGTTGTGCCCCAGCACCAGCACGTTGCGCACCACCACCCGTGCCGCATGCACCGCGAAGGGCATGCGCAGGGAGCGTACCAGCATCTCCGCCTGGGTGAAGGTGAGGCAGGCCTCGGCGACCAGGGTGTTGACGAAGTTCCACAGCACCATGGAAAGCGCCAGATACGGCAGGTAGCTGTGCAGGTCCTCATGCAGGAGGCGGGAGTAGATCAGCCCCAGTGCTGCGACCATGATCGCGGTCGAAAGCGTCAGCCAGAACGGGCCGAGGGCGGAGCCCCGGTAGCGCAGGCGGATGTCGAGCGAGCCCAACGTCCACACCAGCCGGCGATAGCGCAGCGCCTCGGCGAAATCCTGCACCGCGCTGCGCTGGCGCGCGGCGAAGCCGAGGCCGGAGCGCAGATCGAGCACCACGGGCGGCGGGGTGGGCGGCGCGGGGGCGAGGGCATGTTCGGGGGCGAGCGCAGACATCGCGGCCGGGCCTCTACAGCATGGCCTGCCCGGCTGCAACCGGGCGCGCTCAGCCGGCTGGTGCCAGCCTCGTCTCAGGTCCGTGGATGATCGCCACCCGCTGGCCGGGGACGAATCCATTCTCGTTGGTCTGCACCACCGAGATCAGTTGCCCGTTGTCCTCGCGGATGAGGAACTCCACCGCCTGGCCGGTGCTCACCTGGTTCTGGATGGCGTTGCCGAGCAGCCCGCACACCACCGCGCCGCCGATGCCGCCGAGGATGTTCGAGCGCGGGTCGCCGCCGATGAAGCTGCCCGCCGCCCCACCCGCGGCCGCCCCGGCGAGCATGCCGACGCCGTTGTTGGGCGTGCGCACCACCACCGGGCGCATCGAGACGATGACGCCATAGCTGACCGGCGCCGCCTGCCCGATCTGCGGCGCGGCATAGGTGGAGTTGGTGTAGGCAGGCGCGCAGCCGGCCAATGCCGCGAGCAGCGAGAGCCCCGCCACCGCCCCGACCGTGCGTGCCGCCCATCGGCTGCGCCGGTACCCCGATCCTCTCTCCATCCGACCCCTCCCTGCCCGCGTCGCCGCCCGCCCTGCCTGTTCGTGATGCCGGCCGCGGCCGCACTCCTGCCCCCGCTCTAGCACAGCTGGCATCACCGGCGAAGATGTCGAGTCCGCCCCGCGGCACGGGGCCGGGAAGTTCTTGCAATCGTCGGGTCATTCGGATAAGGGGCTTAGCAACCTTTGCTGAACGATACTCTTAGCCGACAGGCCGGGGGTGCGGGTTTGTCCCGTGTGCCCGGCGACCCGACCATGCCCACGACAAGACGGAGTTCCCGCCGGATGCACCCTGCGCCCCCCGAGATGCCCCGCCCTGCCGCCCGCTCTCGCCCCGCCACATCGCCCCGCCGCGTGCCGGCCTTGCGTCTGTTCGCCGCGGCCGCGGCGCTCGCCGCACTTTCGGCCTGCGCCAGCCGCGGCCCGCAGGTCAGCGCCCAGGTCCAGGCCGCCCATTTCGCGGCCTCCGCGCCGCGCGGCGGCTACTACCGTCCCGGCCCGGCGGGCGATCCCTGGGGACCCTACATCGACCAGGCGTCCAACCGGTTCGACATCCCCGCGCCCTGGATCCGCGCCGTGATGCATGTCGAATCCGGCGGGCACGAATATCTCAACGGCCAGCTCACCACCTCGCCCGCCGGGGCGATGGGGCTGATGCAGGTCATGCCCGATACCTACGAGACCCTGCGCCTGCAATATGGGCTCGGGCGCGACCCCTACGATCCGCAGAACAACATCATGGCGGGCGCGGCCTATATCCGCGAGATGTATGATCTCTTCGGCAGCCCCGGCTTCCTCGCCGCCTACAACGCGGGGCCGGAGCGGATGAACGAATATCTCGACGGCCACGTGGCCCTGCCCGACGAGACGCGGCGCTATGTCGCGATGATCGCGCCCCGCATCCGCGGGATCTACCCGGCGCAGCGTTCGCCGGCCGACCAGTACGCCATGACGCAGGTGCCCGCCGTCATCCCGCCGGGGCCGCGCTTCGCCCAGGCGCGGCCGGCGCCGGTGCGGGCGCCCGCGCCGCGGCCCATCGCGCCGGTGGCACCGGTGCGCATGGCAGCACTTCCGGCTCCGCCCCGCTACGTCCCCGCCCGCCCCGCTCCCGCGTCCTTCCTGCCGCCGCGCCGCCCTGCGCCGCCGCCTTCGGCTGGGTTCCGGCTGATCAGCCCGGCGATGGCGGACACGCTCCCGCTGCGTCCGGGCGGGCCGCTCTCCGGCTCCTGGGCGATCCAGGTCGGTGCTTACGCCAACGCGACCGAGGCCCATCTCGCGGTGATCGAGGCATCCGCCGAGGCGCGGAGCACGCTGCTCGCCGCCCATCCGGTGGTGATGAGCGTGCGGCTGCACAACGGCATCTTCTGGCGCGCCCGGATGGTCGGTCTCTCGCGTTCCGCCGCGATCGACGCCTGCCGGACGCTGGCCCATGGACGCACCGGCTGCATCGTGCTCTCGCCCGCCGCGCAGGGGTAGCATCGTGAGCGGCCCGGCGGCGGTTCCATTGCTCGCCCGCCGCCGCATCGAGGCCGAGTTCGCCCGCGCGATCCTCGCCGAACTGGACGCTGCGCTGGGGTCCGAACGGGCGCACGAAATTGTCGCCCGTGCCGTCCGCCGCGCCGCCCGCGAGGCAGGCGCCTCCTTCGCCGCCGAGGCGCCGGCGCCCTCGCTCGCCCATTTCGCGACCGTGATCGCCCAATGGCGGGAAGGCGGGGCGCTCGAAGCCACCCCGCGCGAAGCGGGCGCGGGCGAACTGGCCTTCGATGTCACCGCCTGCGCCTATGCCGAGATGTATCGCGCCCTCGGACTCGCCGAGCTCGGTGCGATCCTGTCCTGCAACCGCGACGCCGCCTTCTCCGAGGGCTATGCCCGCGAACTCGAACTCCGCCGCACCACCACCATCATGGGCGGCGCGCGCTGCTGCGACTTTCGCTATCGCTGGCGGGAAGATCCGGCGCAAGCACCGCCGCCCCGGTGAGGCGGCCCCCGCGCAGTCGCGCCAGCGCCTCGTTGGCCGATTCGAGCGGAAACGCCTCGGTCTCGGTCACGATCGGGATGGTGGGGGCCAGCGCCAGGAACTCCTCACCGTCGCGGCGGGTGAGGTTGGCGACCGAGCGGATCACCCGCTCCCCCCACAGCCACTGGTAGGGAAAGGCGGGAATGTCGCTCATGTGGATGCCGCCGCAGACCACGACACCGCCCGGCGCCACCGCGCGCAGTGCCGCCGGCACCAGGGCGCCGACCGGGGCGAAGATCAGGGCGGCGTCGAGGGTCTCGGGCGCCGCCTCGTCCGAGCCACCCGCCCAGACCGCGCCGAGACGGCGGGCGAACGCCTGCGCCGCCCCGTCCCCCGGGCGGGTGAAGGCGAAGACGCGCCGCCCCTCGTGGCGGGCGATCTGGATGACGATGTGCGCCGCCGCTCCGAAACCCCAGATCCCGACCGTCGCCGCTTCGCCCGCCGCCCGCAGGGTGCGATAGCCGATCAGCCCGGCGCAGAGCAGGGGTGCGGCGGCGGCGTCGGAATAGCGGCCGGGGATGGGCAAGACGTAGCGCGCGTCCGCTACCGCGTATTCGGCGTAGCCCCCGTCGATCCGGTAGCCGGTGAAGCGCGCCTCGGGGCAGAGGTTTTCCCTCCCCGAACGGCAATAGCGGCAGAGCCCGCAACTCCACCCCAGCCAGGGAATGCCGACGCGCTCGCCGCGGGTGAGCCCCTGCACGCCGGCGCCGAGCGCATCCACGCGCCCGACGATCTCATGGCCGGGGATCAGCGGCAGGCGAGGGTCGGGGAGTTCGCCGTCGATAATGTGCAGATCGGTGCGGCAGACCGCGCAGGCGCCGACCCGCACCCGCACCTGCCCCGGCCCGGGCTGCGGATCGGGGAGCGAGACCGCCACCAGCGGTTCCCGCGGGCGCCGGAGGAGCATGGCGCGCAAGGGGCACCTCCATCAAGAGATAAACATATGTTGATATGTTTATGAACTACACCGGCGAGCCGGTGCCACGGTTTCGATCCAGGCGGCGAAGGCGGTCATGAGCGAGTGGCGCAGATGGTGGTTGGCGGGGATGCGGTCGCGGAAGGTGATCCATTCGGCGGGCGGGGCGCCATCGCGGTCCTGGCCGTGGAGCGGCAGGGCGCCGATCTCGACGATGCCAGGGGCGAGTTCCGGCGGGGCACGTCCGGCCAGCGCCCGTGCGATCTTGCGGTTGATCGGGTCCCTGCGCAGGCTGCCCACGAGGACCGCGACGTCCTGGCGGATTTCCATGCCCGTTCTCCGTTCGCGGTCTGGTCGGCAGATCCAACGATCAGTTCGCGGGGTAGGGCGGCGTGGTGTGGCCCGCGGGGGAGTGGGTGAAGACCTCGCATCCGTCCGCGGTCACGCCGACCATGTGTTCGAACTGGGCGGAGAGGCTGCGGTCGCGGGTGACCGCGGTCCAGCCGTCGTCGAGCACCTTCACCTCCGGACGGCCGGCGTTGACCATCGGCTCGATGGTGAAGAACATCCCCGGGCGCAGCAGAGGGCCTTCGCCGGGGCGGCCGAAATGCAGCACGTTGGGCGGTTCGTGGAAGCGCCGGCCGATGCCATGGCCGCAGAAATCACGCACCACGCTGAAGCGCGCACCCTCGACCAGGCTCTGGATGGCGTGGCCGACATCGCCGAGCGCGGCGCCGGGGCGGACCACGGCGATGCCGCGGGCGAGCGCCTCGTGGGTGATCTCGATCAGCCGGCGCGCGCGGGTGCCGATGGCGCCGACCGCGTACATGCGGCTGGTATCGCCGTGCCAGCCGTTCAGGATGACGGTGACGTCGATGTTGAGGATGTCCCCCTCGGCGAGGCGGCGCTCGCCGGGGATGCCGTGACAGACGACGTGGTTGATCGAGATGCAGACGGACTTCGGGTAGCCGCGATAGTTCAACGGCGCCGGGATGGCGCCGTGAGCGACGATGAACTCGTGGCAGATCCGGTCAAGCTCCCCGGTGCTGACGCCGGCGCGGACGCGGGGGGCGATCATGTCGAGGGTTTCCGCGGCGAGGCGGCCGGCGGCGCGCATGGGCGCGAAATCCTCGGGGCCGTGGATCGTGATGCGCTTGGCGTCGGCTCCGCCGTCCATCGTGGGCTCCTGTCATCCGCTGCGGGGAAGATGCGAAAGCCGGGGCGGCTGCGCAAGAGCCGGACGGCGGAGCGGTTGACCTGGGGCCCCGGCGGCCTATGGTGCGCGCGCCAGACGGCCGGGCGGCCGCTGCCGGCGGCGACGCCGGTGGAGGAAAGTCCGGGCTCCACGGGACCACGGTGCCGGCCAACGGCCGGCGGGGGCGACCCCAGGGAAAGTGCCACAGAGAAGAGACCGCCCGCCCGGACCCCGGGGCTATGCGGGGTGGCGGGCAAGGGTGAAACGGTGCGGCAAGAGCGCACCGCGCCCCCGGCGACGGGGACGGCACGGCAAACCCCACCGGGAGCAAGACCGAATAGGGGCGGCCGGCGGGCCGCGCGGGGTTCCCCCGCCGGCTGACGCGAGGGCGGTCCCGCCCCGCCGCCCGGGTTGGTCGCGCGAGGCGCGTGGCAACACGCGCCCCAGAGGAATGGTCGCCCCGCGCTTTCGGGCGCGGACAGAACCCGGCTTATAGGCCGTCTGGCACTTCCGCACCCTTGCCGGTGCACCCGCTGGGGCGGCCGTGGCAACGTTGCAGTCACCGATCAGAACAAATCGCGAATATTTACCGGTGGTTTACGGGATCTGCGCCCGCGTCCGCGAGTTCTTGCCCAGCGCTCGGGTTTTGCCGGTTTCTTCCTGCCGGTGGGGAGACGAGACGGGCAAATTCCATTGACGCCCATGAATCCCCATGTTATCCCATCTGCTCCCAATGGCGCCGGAGTCCGGCTCCCGGGCACAAGGCGAGCCGGACGTTCGGACGGGCCGAGAGAGCAGGGAGCAGCGGACCAGGCCGGATGACCCAGTCGAGCGGACATCCCCAATTCATCGGCCACCAGCGGAACCGCCTCGATGCGAAGGGCCGGGTCTCGATTCCGGCGCTGTTTCGCAACGAATTGCGCCGCGGCGACGGAACCGCCGAGCCGCTGGTGCTGCGCTCCTCCCACCAGAACCCCTGTCTCGAAGCCTGGCCGGCCTCGATCTTCCATGGGCTGGCGAGCAGCTTCGACCGGCTCGACCTGTTCAGCGACGCCAACGACGATTTTGCCGCCGCGCTCTACGGCGGCGCTTTCCCGGTCGAGCCCGACCGCGAGGGGCGCATCGTGCTGCCGCCGCCGCTCGCCGCCCATGCCGGCATCGACGAGGCGGTGTTCTTCATCGGCATGGGGCGGCGGTTCTTCCTGTGGGAGCCGGAGGCGGGCGAGCGCTGGCTGTTCGAGGCGCCGGCGCGGGTCCGCGCGAGCGGGCGCACCCTGCCGGCACAGTTCTCATGAACGGCGAAACCAGGCTTGCGGTTGCGGGCGGCGGCGGAACGGCCCCTGCCGGGCACGTGCCGGTGATGCTGACCGAGGCGCTCGCCCTGCTCGCCCCACGCGCGGGCGGGGCCTATCTCGACGGCACCTTCGGCGGCGGCGGCCACGCCGCGGCGATCCTGGACGCGGCGCCCTGCACGCTGTGGGCGATCGACCGCGATCCGGCGGCGATTGCCCGCGGCGCCGCGCTGGCCGCGCGCTTTTCCGGGCGGCTGCATCTGATCGAAGGCCGCTTCGGCGCCATGACGTCCCTGCTCGCCGCCGCGGGGGTGGCCGCGCTCGACGGGGTGCTGCTCGATCTCGGCGTGTCCTCCTTCCAGATCGACGAGGCGGCGCGGGGGTTCAGTTTCCGCGAGGAGGGCCCGCTCGACATGCGCATGGAAGCGCGCGGGCCGAGTGCCGCCGACCTCGTCAACCATCTCGGCGAGCGCGAGCTCGCTGCGATGCTGGCCGACTTCGGGGAAGAGCGGCGGGCGCGGGCGATCGCGCGCGCGATCGTCGCCGCGCGGGCGGTGGCGCCGCTCACCACCACCGCTGCGCTCGCCTGGGTGATCCGCCGGGTGGTGCCGCGGGATGCGTCCGGGATCGACCCCGCCACGCGGAGCTTTCAGGCGCTGCGCATCCTGGTCAACGACGAGTTGGGCGAGATCGGGCACGGGCTCGAGCAGGCGGCGGGGTTGCTCGCACCGGGCGGGCGGCTGGTGGTGATTTCATTCCATTCGCTGGAAGACCGACTGGTCAAGCGCTTCATGGCGGCACGCGCGGGACGAGGCGGCGCGCCCTCCCGCCACGATCCGGGCGCGCTCGGCGCCGGCGCGGGGGGGGAACGAGACGGCGGTTTCGCGCTGCTGACGCCGCGCTCGCTGCGCCCCGGCCCCGCCGAGGCGACGGCCAATCCGCGCGCCCGCTCGGCGCGGCTGCGGGCGCTGGCGCGGGTGGCGGAGGCGCCGGGGCTGGCGCGACTCGGAGCGGGCGGGCGAGGAGAACGCGCGCCATGATCCGCCCTGTCACCTTCCTCACCGCAGCGCTGGCCTGTGCCTCGGGATTCTATCTGTTCCAGGCCAAGCACCAGGCGCAGGTGCTGCGCCACGAGATCGACCGGGCGGTGCGCACGGCGAACGCGGCGCGGGCGCGCACCGCGGAATTGCGGGCCGAATGGGCGCTGCTCAACGATCCCCTGCGGCTGCAACGGCTGGCGACGAAATTCCTCGATCTCAAGCCGATGGGGCCGACGCAGTTCCTCACCCTGAGCCAGCTCGCCGCGCGGCTGCCGGCGCCGGGCAGCGCGCCGCCGCCGGGGGCTGGCGGGGTCGGCCCGGCGCTTGCCGCGACGGTTGCGACCGCGCCGACGCTCGCGAGCAGCCCGGGGGCCGGCGGATCGACGATTCCTGCCAACGGGGCGCCGGTGCCGACCCTGGCTGCGGCCCCGTCGGGGGGGCGTGCCAGGGTAGCCGCCGCGCCTGCCGCGCCGGCTACTACCGCCGCCACGCCGGCACCCGCGCGGGCTCTCGCCGCAGTGACGACGACGAGCCCGCCGGCGCCGGCAGGTCCGCCGCCGGCGCCGGCGGCGGTGGCGGTGAACCTGGCGCCATCCGCTCGGCCGCCCGCTCCGCAACCCGTTGCCCCGCGTCTGGCAGCGGTGCCGGCGGCAACGCCCGCTGCGGGGGCCGCACCGCTTTCGCTGCTGCCGCCGGCGCCGCGGGCGAAGCTCGTGGGGGCGCCGGTGGTCGCGGTGCGGACGCCGGCCGTGGTGGCGGCCCCGGTGGCCACACGCCCGGTGGCCACACGCCCGGTCGCCGTGCGCCCGCTGGCCGTGCCCGCGCCAGCGGCGCCGCCCGCCGCCGGTTCGGCGCTGCTGCCGGTGACGCTGGCGCCGCCGGTGCCGCTGACCCATGCCGCCGCGGGGCTGCCGTGACCGCGCCGCACGACCACCCCTTCGTTCCCGCCCGCGCGGCGGCGCGGCCGGACGCCCCGGCGCGCGGCGTCGGCGCGCCGCGCGAGGGAGCGGAGCCGCGGCTCGAGCCGCGGCTCGAGACGGTGCGGGTGACCGTGCCCGACCTCGCCCGCCGCTCTGCCCTGGAGCGGGCACGCGGGCGGCTGGTGCTGGCGGCGTTCGGATTTCTGGCACTCTATCTCGCGGTCGGTGCGCGGCTCGCCTGGGTGATGGTGATCCATCCCCGCCTGCCCCCGGTGGCCGAGCGCAGCCCGGCGCGCCCGCTGCCGGCGGCGGCGCCGCGTGCGCGCCGGGCCGCCATCGTGGATGCCAACGGTGCCATCCTCGCGGTGTCGCTGCCCTCGGCCGCGCTCTACGCCGACCCGCGCCAGATGATCGACCGGCGCGCTGCGGCGGCGGCACTCGGGCGCATCCTGCCCGGGCTCGACGTCGCGGCGTTGACCCGGCGCTTCGAGTCCAGCCTCGCCTTCGTCTATGTCGCGCGCGAGATCACCGGCACGCAGGAAGTGGCGATCAACCGCCTCGGCATCCCGGGGCTCTATTTCCTCCCCACCGAGCGTCGGCACTACCCGGAAGGGCGGGTGGCGGCGCATGTTCTCGGCAGCGTCGATGTCGATGAACACGGCATCGCCGGGGTGGAGAAATGGTTCAACCGAAGACTGATGAGCGACCCGCGCCCGTTGCGGCTTTCGATCGACGTGCGGGTACAGGCGATCGTGCGCCAGGCGCTCGCCCGCCAGATCGCCACGTTCCACGCCAAGGCCGGCTGTGCGATCGTGATGGACGCGCGCCAGGGCCGCGTGCTCGCGCTGGTCAGCCTGCCCGACTTCAACGCCAACCGCTTCGCCCTGGCCAAGCCGGCGCAGCATTTCGACCGCTGCGTCACCGGCGACTACGAGCCCGGTTCGACCTTCAAGCTGCAGACGCTTTCCAACGCGCTCGACCACGGGCTGATCCATGTCTGGGACCAGTTCAACACCACCCATCCGATCTTCCTCGGCCGCTTTGCCATCACCGATTTCGAACCCGTGACGCGCTGGCTCTACGTCCCCGAAATTCTCGCCTATTCCTCCAACATCGGGGCCTCGCGCATCGGGCTCATTCTCGGGCGGGACCGCGAGCGGGCGTGGCTGCGCAAGCTCGGCTTCTTCACCCGCGCCGGGATCGAGCTGCCCGAATCGGCGATGCCGGAGGTGCAGACCCGGGCGCAGTGGGGCAAGGCCACGGTGATGACGGTCTCCTTCGGCAACGGCATCGCGGTGACACCGATCCAGCTGGTCGCCGGGGCGGTCGCTGTGGTCAACGGCGGGGTGTTCTATCGCCCGACGCTGCTCGCGGCGCGGCCCGGCGCGCCGCCACGGCGGGGGCGGCGGGTGATGAAGCGATCGACCTCGCGCGTGATGCGCCAGCTGATGCGCGACGTGGTGCTTTCGGGCACCGGCAACCTGGTCCACGTGGCGGGATATTTCGTCGGCGGCAAGACCGGGACTTCGCAGAAGATCGGCAAGAACGGCTACCGGCTGCACAGCAACCTCGCCTCGTTCATCGGCGTCTTTCCCGGCTACGCGCCGCGCTACGTGGTCTATGCCATGGTGGACAGCCCGATCGGCAACAAGAAGAGTTTCGGCTTCGCGACCGGGGGCTTTGTGGCCGGGCCGGCGGTGCAGGACGTGATCGCCCGCATCGGCCCGATGCTCGGGGTGATGCCGGTGATGGCGGGGACGACGGAGGCGAAGGCGATCACCGCCGCCCTCGCCCTGCCGCTGCACCCTACCGCGCCGCCGGGGGCGATCGCGCTCGGGCCGGGCAACCCCATTCCGCCCGGGGCCGCGGACGCGCCGGTGCCGAACGGGCCCGCGGTGGGCCGGCCGGCGGGGGTGGCGGCGCCGAAGCCGCGGCTGTTGCCGGGCGTGCCGGCACGGCGGCAGGCGTTGCGCAGCGGCGCGGGCACGGGAGCGGGCGGTGGCCAGCGCGTGGCGGCTCGGTGATCTGATGGGCAGCCTCTTTCCTCCCGGCGGACGGGACGGCGCGCCGGCGCCGGGCTGGGCGGCGGTGGGTCCGCTCGTCATCCGCGGGGTGACCGCGGACAGCCGCCGGGTCGGTCCCGGCTATCTGTTCGCGGCGCTGCCGGGCAGCCGCGCGGACGGGACGCGCTTCATCGCCGAGGCGGTCGCGCGCGGGGCGGTGGCGGTGCTGGCGCCCGAGGGGACGGACTGGCCGCCCGGCGTGCCGCCGCGCCCGCTGCTCACCGACCCCGCGCCGCGCCGGCGGCTGGCGCTGCTCGCGGCGGCGCTGGCCGGAGCGCAGCCCGAGCGCATCGTCGCGGTGACGGGCACCAACGGCAAGACCTCGACCGTGGAGTTCCTGCGCCAGATCTGGGCCGCGGGCGGCGAGCGCGCGGCCAGCATCGGCACGCTCGGGCTCCATGCCGAAGGATTCGCGCCCGGGCCGGGGTTGACCACGCCCGACCCGGAGACGCTCGCCGCGACGCTCGCGGCGCTGGCGCGGGCCGGGGTCGCGCGCGTCGCGATGGAGGCATCCTCGCACGGGCTCGACCAGTGCCGGCTCGACGGGATTCGGCTGGCGGCGGCGGGGTTCACCAATCTGACCCGCGACCATCTCGACTATCACGCCGACATGGCGGCCTATGGCGCAGCCAAGCTGCGGTTGTTCGGCGAGCTGCTGCCACCGGGGAGCCCGGCGTTCGCGGCGACCGCGCTTGCCCCCGAGATGGCCGAGCGACTGCGCGCGATCGCTACCGCGCGGCGGCTCGCGCTCGGCTTCGTGGGCGAGGGCGGGGACGCGATCGGCCTGGTCGAGGTGGTGGCGCGGGCCGACGGCCAGGAGATCACGGTGACAGCGGCTGGGCGGCGGCGGCGGATCGATCTGCCGCTGCCGGGGCGCTTCCAGGTGGAGAACGCGCTGCTCGCCGCGGCGCTCGCGGAGAGCCTCGGCGTTGCCGACGCGCTTTCGCATCTGCCCGTGCTTCGCGGCGTGCGCGGGCGGATGGAGCTTGCTGCGCGGCTGGAAAACGGCGCCTGCGCCTATGTCGATTACGCGCACACGCCGGACGCCCTGGAGCGGCTGCTCACCGCGTTGCGCCCGCATGCGCGGCGGATCGCGGTCGTGTTCGGCGCCGGGGGCGACCGCGACCCGGGCAAGCGCGGGCCGATGGGGGCGGTGGCGGCGAGGCTAGCGGAGCGCGCCATCGTCACCGACGACAATCCGCGCGGAGAGGATCCGGCCAAGATCCGGGCGGCGATTCTGGCCGCCTGCCCGGGGGCGGTGGAGATCGGCGACCGGCGCGCAGCGATTGCGGCGGGGCTGGCGCTGCTCGGCCCGGGCGATGTACTGGCGGTGGCCGGCAAGGGCCACGAGCAGGGGCAGACCGTAGGCGGGGAGGTGATCGCCTTCGACGATGTCGCGGTGGTGCGTGCGCTGGCGGGGGTGTCGTGAACGGGCCGTTGTGGCGCGCCGAGCATCTCGCCATCGCGAGCGGCGGCAGGATGGAGCATGGGTTCGGCGCCACCGGCGTCTCGATCGACACGCGCACGCTGCGCGCGGGTGATCTGTTCGTGGCGCTTGCCGGGGAACGACGCGACGGACATCTGTTCGTGGCCGAGGCCCTCGCGCGCGGGGCGGCGGGCGCGATGGTGAGCCTGATCCCCGACGGGTTGGCGCCGGACGCACCCCTGTTGCGGGTGGACGATACCGCCGAAGGGCTGCGCCGGCTTGGCGAATTCGCGCGCGGGAGGTTCCGTGGGCGGCTTGTCGCGATCACCGGCAGTGTCGGCAAGACGACAACCAAGGAGATGCTGGCGCGGGCGCTGGCGCCGAGCGGGAGCGTGCATGCGGCGGTGGCCTCGTTCAACAACCACCTTGGTGTGCCGCTGACGCTGGCCAACCTGCCGGAGGATGCAGGGCTCGCGGTGATCGAGATCGGGATGAACCATCCCGGCGAGATCGCCCCACTCTCCCGCCTTGCGCGACCGCATGTCGCACTGATCACCGCGATCGCCAAAGCCCATGTCGGGCAGATGGGTGGGATCGAGGCGATCGCCGAAGAGAAGGCTTCGATTCTCGAGGGACTGGAGCCTGGCGGAGTAGCGGTGCTGCCGCGCGATACGCCGTTTCTTGCGACCCTCGCGGCGCGGGCGCGGGGGCGGCAGGTGGTGACGTTCGGGCGTGGCGGGCTCGCCGAGGCGCGACTGATCGAAGCGGAGAGTGACGCGGAAGGCTGCGACCTGATCGCGCGCATCGCGGGCGCCGTGGTACGGCTGCGCCTGGCCGCTCCGGGCGAGCACATGGCGATGGATGCGGTTGCAGCACTCGCGGTGGCGGCGGCGCTTGGCGCCGATGTGGAGAAAGCCGCAGCCGCGCTCGCGGGATTCGCGCCGCTTGCGGGACGTGGGCGGCAGCGGCGGATTGCCTGTGCGGGTGGCGAGGCGCTGCTGCTCGACGAGAGCTACAACGCTTCCGCTGCCTCGGTGCGGGCAGCGCTCGGGGTACTCGCCTTGCAGCCCGGACGGCGGATCGCGGTGCTCGGCGACATGCTCGAACTTGGCGACGAGGCGGAGGAGGAGCACGCTGGATTGGCGGAAGCGGTGGCAGAGGCTGCGGATTTCGTGTTCGTCTGTGGCCCGCTGATGGCCCGCCTGTTCGCGCTGCTGCCCGAGGAGAAGTGCGGCGCGGCGGCGGCGGATGCGGCGGCACTCGCGCCGGTGGTGGCGGAGTTCGTGCGCGCGGGCGATTCGGTACTGGTGAAGGGCAGCCTCGGTTCTGGCATGCGGCAGGTCGTCGATGCGCTGGCCGGAGGGCGCGGCTGATGCTCTACGACCTGTTTGCGCGCAATGTGCATATCCTGCGCCTGTTCCTCTATCTGACATTCCGCTCGGGTGGCGCTTGCCTGACCGCTCTGGTGGTGAGTTTTGTGCTCGGGCCCCGGCTGATCCGCTGGCTGAAGTCGCTGCAGAAGAGCGGACAGCCGATCCGCAGCGACGGACCGGAGCGTCATCTGATCGAGAAGATCGGTACGCCTACGATGGGTGGGACGCTGATCCTCATCGCGCTGGCGACTTCGACATTGCTATGGGCCAATCTGGAGAATGCCTATGTCTGGGCGGCACTTCTGGTCACGCTTGGCTATGGCGCGCTGGGATTCGCCGACGATTTCCTCAAGCTGACGCGGCGCAATACGCGCGGTCTTCCGGGAAGAATGAAGCTTGCGGGGCAGGCCGGGATCGGGCTCGTCGCCTCGTTCTGGATCATGCGCACGACCGGTGGTGCATTGGGAAGCGGGCTGGCATTGCCGGTGTTCAAGGCGGTGCTGATTCCACTCGGGCCGGCATTTCCTCTGTTCGGCATGCTGGTGATGATGGGCGCTTCCAACGCGGTCAATCTGACCGACGGGCTGGATGGATTGGCGATCGTGCCGACGATCATCGCGGCGGGTGTGTTCGCGCTCATCGCCTACCTGGTAGG
Organism: Acetobacteraceae bacterium; assembly: GCA_027326105.1. Taxonomy (GTDB): domain Bacteria; phylum Pseudomonadota; class Alphaproteobacteria; order Acetobacterales; family Acetobacteraceae; genus DAHWFB01. The sequence continues at coordinate 53,401 of DAHWFB010000114.1, read as the reverse complement.
AAACGCGATTTTCGCGCAGTACCTGCAACTGCATTTCGTGGCCGGCGCGGGCGAACTGGCGGTGTTTTGTTCGGCACTGATCGGCGCGGGGCTGGGCTTCCTCTGGTTCAACGCGCCGCCGGCTGCGGTGTTCATGGGGGACACGGGGTCGCTGGCGCTGGGCGGCGCGCTGGGCGCGGTTGCAGTTGCGGTGAAGCACGAGATCGTGCTGGCGATCGTGGGCGGGCTGTTCGTGGTCGAGACGGTTTCGGTGATCGTGCAAGTGTTCTGGTACAAGCGGACTGGGCGGCGGGTGTTCCTGATGGCACCGCTGCACCATCACTTCGAGAAGAAGGGCTGGGCGGAGCCGACCATCGTCATCCGCTTCTGGATCATCGCCATGATCCTGGCGCTTGCGGGGCTCGCGACCCTGAAGCTGCGATGAGTGGCTTTCCTCTGGTGTTTGCCGGGCGGCGGTTCGCGGTGATGGGACTGGGACGCAACGGGCTCGCCGCGGCACGGGCGCTGGCCGCGATGGGTGCTGAGGTGATCGGCTGGGATGATGCGACGGCGGCCCGTGAGGCCGCGGCGGGGGTGCGGCTCGCCGATCCGGCGGAGGGAAATTTCGAGGCCGAGGCGCTGGTGCTTTCGCCTGGCATCCCGCATCGTCTGCCCGCACCGCACCGGGTGGCGTTGTGGGCACGGGAGCGGGGAATTCCGATCCTCTGCGATGTCGAGTTGCTGTTCGTTGCGGTGCGGGCGGCGGGGTCGCGGGCGCGGTTCGCCGGCATCACCGGGACCAACGGAAAGTCAACGACGACCGCGCTGCTCGCGCACATCCTTGCGGGCGCCGGGGTTGCGGTTGCGGCGGGGGCGAATCTGGGGCCGGCGGCGCTTTCGCTGCCGTTGTTGCCCGATCACGGAATTTATGTTCTGGAGATGTCGTCCTACATGTTGGAGCGAATCGCCGCTTTGCGGTTTGATGTCGCTGCGATGTTGAATCTCTCCCCCGATCATCTCGACCGCCATGGCGACATGGCTGGCTATGTCGCTGCCAAGACTCGAATCTTCGCGCGACAGGGGGTGGATGACGTCGCGGTGGTCGGGGTCGACGATGCGGCTTCGCGGGCGCTGGCGGCGCAACTCTCCCGCCGGCCGGCACGGTTGCTGCGGATTTCCGGCGGGACCGATGCCGATGTGGGATGCGCCGGGGGGTGGCTGCGCTGCTCGACGGGGCCGATCCTCGCCATGGCCGAGGCCCGCGCTTTGCCCGGGCCGCACAATGCGCAGAACGCCGCCGCGGCAGCAGCGATGGCCGCTACATTCGGCATCGGGCGGGCGGAAATCGCGCGCGGGATCGCGAACTTTCCGGGGCTCGCGCATCGCCAGCAGCGGGTGGGTGAGGTTGGCGGCGTGCTGTTCGTTAACGACAGCAAAGCAACCAACGCGGATGCGGCCGCGCGCGCCCTGGCCTGCTATCCGCGGGTTGTGTGGATCGCCGGTGGGATCGCCAAGGCGGGGGGGATCGAGCCGCTTGCCCCGTTCTTTCCCCGCATTGCGGAGGCGCTGGTGATCGGGCGCGACGCGCCCGCGCTCGCCGCGACGCTCTCCGCGCACGGGGTGCGCCATCGCATCGTCGAGACGATCGAGTCGGCGGTTCCTGCGGCGTTCGCCGCTGCGCGGGCAGAAGGTGCGCCGGTAGTGCTGCTCTCTCCCGCTTGCGCGAGCTTCGACCAGTTCACCTCCTTCGAGGCGCGCGGGGCGCGGTTCGCGGCCTTGGTGGCGGGGCTTGCCGCAGGGAGGACCGCCTGATGCCAGCTCTTGATCGCGCCGATACCTCGCTGCTCGGACGCTGGTGGTGGAGTCTTGATCGGCCGACGCTGATCGCGGTCGGGCTGCTGCTCGGCTTCGGCTACATCATGGTACTGGCGGCAAGTCCCGCGGTCGCCGTGCGTATCGGGGATGCGCGGGACGCGTTGATCGTCAAGCAGATGCTGTTCCTGGCAGTGGGTGGGTTGGTTGTGGTGGCGGTCTCGACCCTCTCGCCGCGAGAGATCCGCCGCCTCGCACTTCTGGGTGGAATCGCTGCGTTGCTTCTGACCGCCTATACCCTGGTCGGCGGCGTACAGATCAAGGGCGCGCGTCGCTGGATCGCCTTGCCCGGCTTCGCCGTGCAGCCTAGCGAATTCCTCAAACCCTGCTTCGCAGTCATCACGGCATGGCTCCTCGCGCAGCGGCGGCGTCAGCCGCGGTTTCCGGGACTCGCCATCGCGTTCGGACTACTTCTCGTGGTGCTGGCACTGCTCAAGGCGCAACCCGATGTCGGCATGTCGGCGGTGATCGCGGCGGTATTCTTCGCGCAGCTCATCATCGACGGGCTCAATCTGTGGTTGGTTGGCGCCGGTCTCGGGATGTTTGTGGCGGCGGGCGCCGGCGCGTGGCTGGCTTTCGCCCATGTCCGGTCCCGAGTACATGATTTCCTGCACCCCACAATGAAAGATGCCTACCAGGTGCTGACTGCGCTTGAGGCGTTCGGCAACGGCGGATTGTTCGGCCGCGGCCCGGGCGAGGGAACGGTGAAGAACTTCCTTCCCGATGCGCACGCCGACTTCGTCTTTGCGGTGCTCGGCGAGGAGTTCGGGCTTATCGTCTGTCTTCTCATCGTCGGCATCTTTGGCTTCATCGTGTGGCGCGGCCTGCTACGGCTGCTCACTGAGAGTGATCATTTCGTGGTGCTCGCCGCTTCCGGGCTGCTCGTATGCTTCGGATTGCAAGCCTTCATCAACATGGCCTCCGCCCTTGAACTCATTCCCGCAAAGGGGATGACGCTTCCGTTCATTTCTTACGGCGGATCCTCGATGATTTCTGTCTCTCTTGTGATGGGCATGGCACTGGCGCTGACGCGCAAGCGCCACCACGGGGATCCGGTGTGAGGGCCCCGCGCGTGCGCCCTGTCGTCATCGCCGCCGGTGGCACCGGCGGGCACTTCTTTCCGGCCGAGGCGCTGGCAGTGGAACTCGTGAGCCGCGGGGAACGGGTGGTGCTGCTGACGGATGCGCGCACGCGGGCGCGCGCGGCGGGATTTCCGGGCGGCGAGTTCCACGTACTGCCCGGGGCCGGCCTGGCGGGGCGCGGATTGCGGCGTGGGTTGGCGGCGGTGCTTGCGCTGACGTGCGGGACGGTGCGGGCGCGGCGGATTCTCGCGCGGCTCGAGCCCGGCGTGGTGGTGGCGTTCGGCGGCTATCCGGCGGTGGCCCCAATACTCGCCGCGCTCTCGCGGCACCCACGCCCGGGCCTTGTTTTGCACGAGCAGAACGCGGTCGTCGGGCGGGCGAATCGTCTGCTTGCGCCGCGTGCAGATGTTCTCGCGGTGAGCTTCGAGCAAACGCGACGGGTGCCTGAGTCTGCCGACTGGACGCTGACTGGCAACCCGGTGCGCGCAGAAATCGCGGCGCTCGCCGCTCGGCCCTATGAGGCGCCGACTGACGCGGGAGCCTTCCGCCTCCTGGTACTCGGTGGTTCGCTCGGGGCGCGAGTGTTCGGGACGGTGATTCCGGCGGCGGTGGCAGCACTTTCTGCCAGCGCGCGGGCGCGAGTTGAACTCGCGCTGCAGTGCCGGGCCGAGGATGCGGCGGCAGCGCAGGTGGCGCTCGCCGCGGCCGGGGTGCTGGCCGAGGTGGCGCCGTTCTTTGCCGACGTGCCGGAGCGCCTCGCGCGGGCACATCTGGTCGTCGCCCGCGCCGGGGCTTCTACCGTCGCTGAACTCACGGCGAGTGGGCGACCGGCGATCCTCGTGCCGCTTCCTGGCGCCATCGACGATCACCAGAGCGCCAACGCGGCGGTGATCGCGGCGGCGGGCGCCGGGTGGGTGATGAAGCAGGAAGCACTGAGCCCGGCCGCGCTCGCCACTCAGATTGAGAGCCTTATAGCGGACCCGGAGATTCTGCGCAGAGCGGCGGTAAGGGGGCGGGCGCTGGGGCGGCCCGATGCCGCGTCCGGTCTCGCCGATCTCGTACTTTCGCTGGCCCGGGCGGACGTTTCGCGATGAGAGCGCTGCCGCTATCGATCGGCACGATTCATTTTGTCGGGATCGGCGGTATCGGCATGTCCGGCATCGCGGAGGTGCTCGCCAATCTCGGCTATTCCGTGCAGGGCAGCGACATCGCCGATAGCGCCAATGTGCGACGGCTGCGCGCGGCGGGCATTCGGATTGCCATAGGGCATGACCCCGCCCATCTCGGGGAGGCGCAAGTGGTGGTAGTCTCCACCGCGGTCAAGCGCGATAACCCCGAGGTTCTGGCGGCGCGGGCGCGGTTTCTGCCCGTCGTGCGCCGGGCCGAGATGCTTGCTGAATTGATGCGGCTGCGCTGGGCGGTGGCGGTCGGCGGCACCCACGGCAAAACCACAACAACGAGCCTGATCGCCGCGGTGCTAGAAGGGGCCGGGCTCGACCCCACAGTGATCAACGGCGGCATCGTCAACGCCTATGGCACCAACACCCGCCTCGGTGCCGGTGACTGGATGGTGGTGGAAGCGGACGAGAGCGACGGGAGTTTCTTGCGCTTGCCGGCTGTGATCTCGGTGGTGACCAATATGGACCCCGAGCACCTTGACCATTGGGGAACGGCGGAGGCGATGGCGGCAGGCTATCGGCAGTTCGTCGCCAACATTCCCTTCTACGGGTTTGCGGTGCTCTGCATCGACCATCCCGGCGTCCAGCAGATGATCCCGGCACTTTCGGATCATCGCATCGTCACCTACGGGTTCACGCCGCAGGCGGATGTGCGGGCGGAGCGGGTGGTAGCCGACAAGCTCGGCGCTACGTTCGAGGTGACGATCGCCGATCGCGCGCGCGGCCGGGCGCGGCGGGCCGGTCCGTTCCGACTACCGATGCTGGGTAGCCACAATGTGCAAAACGCACTCGCTGCGATTGCGGTGGGTTCGGAGATGGACATAGAGGACCAGAAGATAATCACCGCACTCGCGGGATTCCGGGGCGTCAAGCGGCGCTTTACCAAGGTGGGGGAAGCTGGCGGCGTGACCGTAATCGACGATTACGGTCATCATCCGGTGGAGATCGCGGCTGTCCTGAAGGCGGCGCGGCAAGCCGGTGCGCGTGAGGTGATCGCGGTGGTACAGCCGCACCGCTATTCGCGGCTCGCCTCACTCTTCAACGAGTTCTGCGCCTGCATGAACGATGCCGCGACGGTCATCGTCGCCGACGTCTATCCCGCGGGTGAGGCCCCGATCGCCGGCGTCGATCGCGATGCTCTGGTCGAGGGATTGCGTGCGCGCGGACATCGTTCGGTGGTGCCGCTCGGCGACCCTGCCGATCTCGCCGGTATGGTCCACGCGATTGCGCGGGCAGGGGACTTCGTGGTCTGTCTCGGGGCCGGCAACATTACTGCCTGGGCCAACGCACTGCCCGGTGAACTTGCCGCATTGCAGGCGCGCCGCGCCGCGGGAGGCGGGCAATGATGGCGACGCTGCCGCCGATCGAGGATGCGCTGGCCGGATTACGCGGACGCGTTACCCGTGCGGCACCACTCGCACCTTTCACGTGGTTTCGCGTAGGTGGGCCGGCCGAGTTCCTCGCCCGGCCGGAGGATGCGGAGAGCCTGCGGGCGCTGCTGGCAGCGCTTCGACCCGAGGTGCCGCTCACCGTGCTCGGTGCAGCCTCCAACCTCATCATCCGCGACGGTGGGATCGACGGTGTGGTGGTGCGGCTTGGACGGAGCTTCGGCGGGATCGCGGTCGATGCCGGAGGGGTGACGGCAGGTGCGGCGGCACGCGACGCCACCGTAGCCGAGGCCGCAGCCGCCGCGGGGCTCGAAGGGTTGGAATTCCTTTCCGGGATTCCTGGCTCGATCGGCGGCGCGGTGGTGATGAACGCCGGCGCCTATGGCGCGGACCTGCGCTCCTGCCTGGAGTGGGTGGACATCATTACTCGCAGCGGGGAGAGCTTGCGGCTGCCTGCCGAGCGTCTCACGCTCGCCTATCGCACTGCACGGCTGCCGCCGGGAGCGGTGGTGACCGCGGCGCGGTTGCGCGCGCGTCCCGGTGAACGCTCGATGATCGCCGCCCGCATGGCCGAAATCCGTGCCGCGCGTGAGGCGAGCCAACCGGTGCGCGCCCGCACCGGCGGCTCCACTTTCCGCAATCCGCCTGGCATGAAGGCCTGGGAACTGATCGATGCGGCGGGCTGCCGGGGCATCACCGTCGGCGGTGCTGTGGTGAGCCAGAAGCACTGCAATTTCCTCATCAATACGGGATCGGCGACGGCCGGTGATCTGGAATCCCTGGGCGAGGAGGTGCGGCGGCGGGTATGCGTCGCGAGTGGGGTGACGCTGGAATGGGAAATCCACCGCATCGGGCGACGGATCGTGCGGGAGTCCGGACCGTGAAGAGCGTCGCGGTGCTCTACGGCGGAATTTCGGCCGAGCGTGAGGTCAGCCTCGCTTCTGGACGGCAGGTGATCGCCGCTCTCGCCGCGGAAGGCTACGTGGTGCGGCCGATCGAGGTGGGCCGCGACCTCGGTGCAGTGATCGCCGCACTCGATCCCGCTCCGGACGTGGTTTTCAACGCCTTGCACGGCAGATTCGGGGAGGATGGGACCATCCAGGGGGTGCTTGACTGGCTCGGGATCCCCTATACCCATTCCGGCGTGCGCGCCTCTGCGCTAGCGATGGACAAGGTGGCGGCGAAGGCAGTGTTCGCGGCGGCGGGGATTCCGGTCGCAGCACACCGCCTCGTCGGGCTCGACGAATTGGCCGAGAGCGACCCGCTGCCGCGGCCCTATGTGGTCAAGCCGGTGAACGAAGGATCCTCGGTTGGTGTCGCGATCCTGCGCGCGGGCGACAATCGGCGCGAGGCGATCGCGCGCGGCTGGCGCTTCGGCGATACTGCACTGGTTGAACCCTTCATCCCGGGGCGGGAGTTGACAGTTGGTGTGATGGGCGAGCGGGCTTTGGCGGTGACCGAGATTCTGCCCGCGCACGGCTTCTACGACTATGAATCGAAATACGCTGCCGGCGGTTCGCGCCATGTCGTACCGGCCGCGGTGCATCACGGTGCCTACGAGGAGGCGCGCGCCTTCGCAGTCGCGGCCCACCGGGCGCTTGGCTGCCGCGGGGCGACGCGGGCGGATTTCCGCTACGATGACACCGAAGGCGAACCGGGCCGACTCTTCCTGCTCGAGGTCAACACCCAGCCAGGACTGACCGAGACCTCGCTCCTACCCGAGCAGGCGGCCTATTGTGGCATGGCGTTTTCCGCTTTGTGCGCCTGGATGGTCGAGGACGCGGCATGTCGCGTGTGAGGAAGGCGCCGCGCAGTTCGGTAACCGACCGGCCAAGCCGGCGGGCGCTGATGCTGCGCCGCCTGCGCCGCTTCGTGCGGCCGGGTGTGGTGGTCGGGGGACTGCTCGCGCTGCTGCTCGGGTTGCGCATCTTCTCCGCCGTCGGGGCGACCACGGGCAGTGTCGGTGGCTGGCGGGAGCGTCTCGGCGGGGTCGGCGCGGCACTGGGCCTGCGGGTGCGCCACGTGGTGATCGAGGGTGACAAGACCACGCCGCGTCCGCTGCTGGATGCTGCGATCGGCGTCTTTCGTGGCGATCCGCTGCTCGGATTTTCGGTGGCGGCGGCGCGGGCTCGTCTGCTCACGCTGGCCTCGGTTCGTGATGCGACGGTGGAGCGTGTGCTTCCGGGGACGGTGCTCGTGCATCTGGTGGAGCGCCGGCCGTTCGCGATCTGGCAGCACGACGGAAAATTCTCGGTGATCGATCGTCATGGACGGGTGCTGGCCCACCACGATGTGGCGGTAACGCTGCGCGAAGGTGGGATGCTGCCGCTGGTCGTTGGTGCCGGTGCGCCCGGGCATGTCGCGATGCTGTTCCGCCGCCTTGCACGCTATCCCGAGATTGCCGCACGCGTCACCGCGGCCGTGCGCGTCGGCGAACGTCGTTGGAATCTGCTTTTGAAGTCTAGGACGACGGTGGAGTTGCCGGCATCCGGGCAGACGGCGGCACTCGCGCATCTGATGGAGTTCCAGACTCGCATCGCACTGCTCGACCGCCCGGTCGAACGCATCGATCTACGCCTCGCAGATCGGTTGGTGGTGCGGCCCTATCCGCCGTCGCTCAGGGGGTCCACGCCGGCGGTCGGAACCCACCATTCCGCGCGCAGGACGCGCCGGCGTCATTCCTGAGGATGGAGCGATGAACGATCTCTCGCGCCGAGCCAGCCTGCCCCCGGATGCCGCCTTGCCGTCGGCGCGCGCGCGCGCGGCCCGCAGCGGCCCGTTCGGGGTGCTCGACGTTGGGTCTTCCAAGATCGTCTGCCTGATCGGGCGCGTGGAGAATGACGGAACGCTGCGCGTGCTGGGATTCGGATGGCAGAAAGGGCGCGGCATACGCGGCGCCGGAATCACCGACCTTGACGAGGCGGAGCGCGCGGTTCGCGCGGCGGTCGGCCAGGCCGAGGACATGGCCGATACTAGTCTGCGTGCCGTGACCGTCAATCTTTCCGCCGGGCAGCCGGAGAGCCGGCTGTTCAATCTGCAATGGCCGGTGGGCGGACGCGCGGTGGGCGAGGAGGATCTCCGTCGCGTCGTGCGCGAGGGCCGTGCGCGTGCGGCGAGCGAGGGACGCACTACCATCCACGTCCTGCCGCTCGCTTTTTCGGTCGATGACACTGCCGGAGTCGCCGATCCGCGCGGCCTCTTCTGCGAGACTTTGACCGCGCGGCTGCACGTGATCGATGCGGCGGCGAGCGGGGTGCGCAATCTCGGTGCCTGCATCAATCGCTGCGATCTCGACATCGGCGAATGTGTATCCGCACCTTTCGCTGCCGGCTTGGCGACGCTGGTGGACGACGAGCGCGAATTGGGTGCCACGGTGATCGACATGGGCGCGGGTACCACCGGAATGGCGGTGTTTTCGGAAGGACAGCTTCTGCATACCGCGATGCTGGCGCTCGGCGGGCAGCATGTGACCAACGACATCGCACGGCTCCTTTCCACCACCGTGGCACACGCGGAGCGACTGAAGACGCTCTACGGCAATGCACAGCCGAGCCCCGACGACGAGCGAGAGATGCTCGCGGTGCCGCTGGTCGGCGAGGAGGACCACCAGATCGCCAAGGTGCCGCGCAGCATGGTGGTCAGCATCATCCGCCCGCGACTCGAGGAGACGTTCGAGTTGGTGCGCGAGCGGCTCGAAACCTCGGGGTTCGCGCGCGCGGCGGGCGCGCGGGTGGTGCTGACGGGGGGGGCGAGCCAGCTAGCGGGCGCGCGGGAAATGGCCGCGCGGATTCTCGGGCGGCAGGTGCGCATCGGCCGCCCCGCCGGGTTGCGCGGACTGCCGGACGCCGCGACCGGCCCCGGATTCGCAACCTCCGCCGGGCTCCTGGCCTGGGCCGCGGGCGAGGGGCGATCGCTGCATGATCTTGCTCTCGAGGCGGAGCCGGCAAAGGGCTGGCTGCGCCGGCTGGTCGCCATTCTCAAAGGGCGCGGCTGATGGCCGCCCTCGCACACCTCGTCTTGTTCCGTTCCATCCCCCATCCGGCCACGGAGGTTCCCCGATGACGCTCAATCTCACCATCCCCCAGCAGACCCATACCGATTTTACGCCACGCATCACCGTCGTCGGTGTCGGAGGAGGCGGGACCAATGCGGTCAACAACATGATCGCGCTGAACCTGCCCGGGGTGGATTTCGTGGTCGCCAACACCGATGCGCAGCAACTGATCCAGTCGCGGGCAGAGCGGCGAATTCAACTCGGCCCGCACCTGACGCAGGGCAATGGTGCGGGTGGCAGGCCAGAGATCGGCCGGGCGGCCGCGGAAGAGGCGGCGGAGGAACTCGACCGCTACCTCGACGGCGTGCATATGGTGTTCATCACCGCCGGCATGGGTGGAGGCACCGGCACCGGGGCGGCGCCGGTGATCGCGCGCATGGCCCGCGAGCGCAACATCCTCACTGTCGGCGTGGTGACCAAGCCGTTTTCCTTCGAGGGGATCAAGCGGGCGCGCTCCGCGGAGGCCGGGATCGAGGAACTGCAGCAGTATGTCGATACCCTCATCGTGATCCCCAATCAGAATCTGTTCAGGATCAGCAACGAGCGCACCGGCTGGAGGGAAGCCTTCCAGATGGCCGACAACGTGCTCTACATGGGCGTCCGCGGGGTGACCGACCTGATCGTCGTGCCCGGCATCGTCAACCTCGACTTCGCCGACATCCGCACCGTGATGAGCGAGATGGGCAAGGCGATGATGGGCACCGGAGAGGCCGAGGGCGAGAACCGCGCGACGCGGGCGGCGGAGGCGGCGATCAGCAACCCGCTGCTCGAGGACACCAACATGGCGGGAGCCAAAGGGCTGCTGATCAACATCACCGGCGGTGAGGATCTGACGTTGTTCGAGGTCGACCAGGCGGCGAACCGTATCCGCGAGGAGGTGGATCCGGAGGCCAACATCATCTTCGGCTCGGCTATCGATGAGGCGCTGAACGGACGCATCCGGATTTCGGTGGTGGCGACGGGGATCGACCAGCCGGTGCGCCGGAGCGAGGAACGGCCGAAACTGGTCGCCGTGGGTGGCGGTGCGGCGGATACGCTCGTGGCGACGTCGGCGCCGCAAGCTTCCTCCGCTCCGGCCCAGCCGGCCCAGCCGGCGCGGTTGGCGGCGGCTCCAGGATGGGCGCCGATGGTCCAGAGTACCTCGATCGCGATGACGCCCGCAGGGATGCGCACGGGCCCGGCCCAGACAATGCCGGCCCAGGCAATGCCGGTCGGAGCGACGCCGGCCGGCGCGATGCCGCAGGCGCACGTAGTATTGGGGGCGACGGCGCCAGCTGCGCCGGAGCAAGCGGTGGCGGCTCCTGCCGGTAGGGCTTCGATCTCCGCAAGCGTACCCCAGACCGGGTCCGCCGTCGCCGCCACCCGGCCGACCAATGGTCTCTTTGCCCAATCCGCGGCGGGGATGGCTGGAAGCGGCGCCAGGACGTCGGGGCGGAGTTCGATTTTCAATCTGGTGACCGGCGCGATCAAGGGTGCGCAACAGGCGGTGTCGCCGGCACCGGAGCCAGTGTCGGCGCGCATGGAGTCAGCCCGAGTCTCGATGCTTCCGACCACCAGCGAGGAAATGGGGCTCGAGATTCCCGCCTTCCTGCGCCGACAGGACCCCTGAGGCGGCGGCCACCGCCGTTGTAGCGGGATGATCAGAGGTCGGTCATCCCGCTCCGGGTGTGATTGGGTGAGCGTTTTCATGACTCGTGGCTTGGATCGGGGGCATTGTGCCAACGCATGATTGGGCCAGGATCGGGCGGCGTCGATCCGGCGGCGGCCCGGTCCGCTTGTTGTGGTGCAGCAAAATTGCCATGATCCCGCCATGATTTCTTGCTTAGATTTGTTTTATTTTCATATGGTTATATAGAAACACTTTGCAATAATCCTTGACTGGCAAAAGCAGATCGAGGGCTCTAGCTTCCTTGTGCATGCCCGAATCAGGGTTCTGCTGGGGCGAGGTGGGAGAAGGCTGGCGCGATGGATGGTCTGCCGGGAGCCTTTCAAGTGATGTTCGCGATGCCGCGCCAGCGCACCCTCAAATCCGCGATTTTCTGCCGTGGCATCGGGTTGCACAGCGGGCGGCGCATCACGCTCGGCCTGCATCCGGCGCCGGTGGGACACGGGTTGGTGTTCCGGCGTACCGATCTCGCGCTCGATATTCCGGCGCGCTTCGACCGCGTCGGCGACACCCGACTCTGTACCGCGCTGGTGGCGGGAGGGGCGCGTATCGGAACAGTGGAGCATGTGCTGGCGGCTTTCGCTGGCCTCGGCATCGACAATGCGCTCGTCACCGTGGACGGTCCCGAGATTCCGATCGGAGACGGTTCGGCGGATGATTTCGTGTTCTTGCTGGACAGTGCCGGAATCATCGAACAGGACGCCGTGCGCGGGGCGATCGAGATCCTCGAGACTGTGCGGGTGAGCGACGGTCCGGCCTGGGCGGAACTCGCGCCGGGCGAACTGTTCGGCCAACCGGTACTGGAAATGGAAGCAGTGATCGACTTCCCGGCCCCGGCCATCGGGCGGCAGGGCCTGTCGCTGGTACTTTCGCCAGAGAGTTTTCGCGCCGAATTGGCGCGCGCGCGCACCTTCGCGCTGGCCTCCGAGATCGCCGCGCTGCACGAGGCGGGGCTTGCCCGCGGCGGCAGCCTGGAGAATGCGGTGGTGGTAGACGGGGCGCGAGTGCTCAACCCCTCCGGCCTGCGCATGGCGGACGAGTTCGTGCGCCATAAGCTGCTCGACGCGGTAGGGGATCTGGCCCTCGCCGGAGCGCCGCTGATCGGGCGGTTCCGCGCCGAGCGCGCCGGCCACCGGCTGCACAATCTGCTGCTGCGTGCCCTCTTCTCGCGGCCCGAAGCGCGGCGGACTGTGGTGGCGGAGCCGGTTGCAGGGGGGCGGGCGTTGCTCGCCGCCGCCGCCGCCTGATTTCGCTCCGGCCGATCAGGCGCCACGCTTCGCGCTGCCCGTCGCCGCTGCTATAAGGCGCGCCATGAACCCTGCCTCCCACCCCACCGCCACTCTGCGGCTCATCCTTCTCGCAACCCCCCTGCTGCTCGGCTCCTGTTCCGCCTGGGACGGCAAGCGGGCCTCGCTCAAGCCCAAGCCCGACTATCGCACCGTGCCGGTCACCGTGCTCTACAATCAAGCGGTGAACGATATGGAGGCGCAGGACTACAAGAAGGCCGCCGAGAAATTTGCCGCGGTCGAGGAGAACTACCCCTATTCCTCCTGGGCGGTGCATGCGGAACTGATGCGCGGCTACGCCCAGTATAAGAATGCCGATTACACTGGCGCGGTAGGCTCGCTTGATCGCTTCATTCAGCTTCATCCGGCAAACCGTGAGATCGCCTACGCCTATTACCTGCGTGCGCTCTGCTACTATCAGGAAATCGAAGGTGTCTCGCGCGACCAGACCGCGACCCGCGACGCCGTGATCGCGCTCAGCGAGGTGTCAACCGCTTCCCCGGCTCTGCCTATGCGCGCGATGCCAAGCTCAAGATCGATCTCGCCCGTGATCACCTCGCCGGCCACGAGATGGCAATCGGGCGCTACTATGAGCAGCAGCATTTTTACGCCGCCGCGCTCGGCCGCTACCAGGAGGTGGTGCACCGGTTCCAGACCACCAATCATGTCGCCGAAGCACTCGCCCGGATTGTCGAGGTCGATCTCAAGCTCGGCCTGGTGGGAGAGGCGAAAAAGAACGCCGCGGTGCTGGGCTACAACTACCCGGGTAGTCACTGGTACAAGGTCGCCTACGATGAGCTCGCGCAAAGCGGCGGGGTGCCAGGTGTGGCGCCGCCCAAGGGCGGACGGCCGGGCTTCTTCGGCACGATCGTGAACGCCATCTTCTGACCGTTCGGGCGGGACGGCATGCTTACCGCCCTTTCCATCCGCGACCTGGTGCTGATCGAACGGCTCGACCTTGTCTTCGGGCCGGGGCTGACGGTGCTCACCGGCGAGACCGGTGCGGGAAAGTCCATTCTGCTCGACGGTCTGGGGCTGGCGCTCGGCGCGCGCGCGGAGGCGGGACTGCTGCGGGGTGACGCAGCGCAGGCGAGCGTTTCCGCGATGTTTGCCCCACCGCCTGGGCACCCTGCGTTGGCGCTCGCCGCCGAACTGGGGATCGCCGCAGGCGAGGAGATCGTGCTGCGCCGGGTGCTGACGCGCGACGGGCGCTCGCGTGCCTTCGTCAACGACCAGCCGGTCGGCGCCAGCCTGCTGCGCCGGTTCGGGGCGGCGCTGGTGGAAATCCAGGGCCAGCATGATCAGTTGGAACTGGCCGACCCGGCGCGTCATGCGGTGCTGCTGGACGCCGCCGGTATTGCAGCGGAGCTCTGCGACGAGACGGAAGCGACCTGGGAGGAGTGGCAGAAGGCGCGGGCGCTGGTGGCGGCGGCGCGGGCCGCGCTCGCCGAGGCCGAACGTGAAGAGGAGTATCTTCGCCACGCCGTTGACGAACTCGCGATCCTCGCCCCACGCGCGGGTGAGGAGGAGGTGCTCGCCGCGGAGCGCACCGCCTTGCAGCAGGCGGAGCGCCGGGGCGAGGCGATCGCTACTGCACTCGCCGAACTTTCGCCGGGTAACCGCCGAACGCCCGGGCCGGCGGCGGCCCTGCGGGCGGCGAGCCGCGCTCTGGGCCGGCTGTCGGGCCCACTAGCGCTACCCGCAGCCGAATCGGCGCTGGCGGCACTGTCGCGGGCGGAGGAGGCAGTGGCGGAGGCAGAGACCGTGCTTTCGCACCTGGCCGAGGAGGCCGAGGCCGATCCGCGCGCCTTGGAGCGGGCGGAGGAGCGGCTATTCGCGCTGCGGGCGGCGGCGCGCAAATATGCGGTGCCGGTCGCCGAATTGCCGAGCCTGCTTGCCAGCCTGCGCGAACGGCTCGCCGCCCTCGACGCCGGCACCACGGGGCTCGTGGCGCTGGAGCGCGACGAACTCGCCGGGCGGGCGCGGTTCGTTGCCGCGGGGATGGCGCTCGGGGCGGCACGGGCGCGGGCGGCGGAGGCGCTGGAGCGGGCGGTTGGCGCCGAGTTGGGCCCGCTACGCCTGGGACGCGCGCGGTTCTTGGTCGAGCTCGCCCCCCTCGCCGAAGCCGATTGGGGTCCGCGCGGGGCCGAGCGGGTGCAGTTCCTGGTCGCCACCAATCCGGGCGAGCCAGCGGGACCGCTGGAACGGATCGCCTCGGGGGGTGAATTGTCGCGGCTGATGCTAGCGTTGCGACTGGTGCTCGCCCGTGCCTCGCCGATCGCGACGCTGGTCTTCGACGAGGTCGACTCCGGGATCGGGGGGGCGACGGCGGCGGCGGTCGGCGAGCGGCTGGCGCGGCTCGCCGAGCGGATGCAGGTGCTGGTGGTGACCCACAGCCCGCAGGTGGCGGCGCGCGGCGGCGCGCATTTCGCTGTCGCCAAGCGTGACCGGCGAGGGCGGGCACATACCGAGGTCGCGGTGCTCGAAGGTGAGGCGCGGCGGGAGGAGATCGCGCGGATGCTGGCGGGCGAGACCATCACCGAGGCGGCGCGCGCCGCCGCCGAAAGCCTGCTCGGGAGTGCCGCATGAGCGAAACCGCGGTGGAAGCGCTAAGCAAAGCAGAAGCGGCGGCGGAACTCGCCCGCCTTGCCGCTGAGATCGCCCACCACGACCGCGCCTATCACGAGCGCGACGCGCCCGAGATCACGGATGCGGCGTATGATGCGCTGCGCCGGCGCAACGCGGCGATCGAGGCGCGGTTCCCCGCCCTGGTGCGGCCGGACTCTCCCTCGCGCCAAGTCGGCGCGGCGGCGGCGGCGGGGTTCGCCAAGCGCCGCCACGGCGTGCCCATGCTCTCGCTGGACAATGTGTTTTCGGTTGGCGAATTCACGGAGTTTCTCGCCCGGGTTCGCCGTTTCCTCGGCCTTTCGGCCACCGCACCGCTGGCGCTGGTGGGCGAGCCCAAGATCGACGGGCTGTCGATCTCGCTCACCTACCGCGAGGGCGAATTCGTCGCTGGGGCGACCCGTGGCGACGGGCTGGAGGGCGAGGAGGTGACGGCGAATTTGCGCACGCTGGCCGCGATCCCCAAGCGGTTGCGCGGGCCGGCGCCGGCATCGATCGAGATTCGCGGCGAGGTTTTCATGACCAAGGCCGATTTTCTCGCGCTCAATGCAGCGCAGGAAGCGGCAGGCGAAAGACAGTTCGCCAATCCGCGCAACGCCGCCGCCGGCAGCTTGCGCCAGCTCGACCCCGCCATCACCGCCTCGCGCCCGCTGTCGTTCTTCGCCTATGCCATGGGCGAGGCATCCGAGCGGGTGGCGTCGCGGCATTTGGACTATCTCGCCCGGCTTTCGGCCTGGGGCTTCGCCGTCGATCCCCATTCGCGCCGACTCGCGGACGAAGCGGACGCGACGGCGTTTCAGGGGGCGATGGCCGCCGCGCGATCCGCGCTGGCGCACGATATCGACGGGGTAGTCTACAAGATCGACGATCTTGCGCTGCAGGAGCGGCTCGGCTTCGTCGGCCGCGCGCCACGCTGGGCGGTGGCGTGGAAGTTCCCCGCCGAACGGGCGGAGACGGTGCTCGAGGACATCCGCATCCAGGTCGGACGCACCGGGGCGCTGACCCCGGTCGCGGTGCTCGCGCCGGTCAATGTGGGGGGTGTGCTGGTGCGCCACGCCAGCCTGCACAACGAGGACGAGATTGGCCGGCTCGACGCGCGCATCGGCGATCATGTGATCCTGCAGCGCGCTGGCGACGTCATCCCCCAGATCGTCGGCGTCGTGCTGGAGAAACGGCCGGAGCGAACGGAGCGCTGGCGCTTCCCTGACCATTGTCCGGCCTGCGGCAGCCAGGCGCTGCGTCCGCCGGGGGAGGTGGTGCGGCGCTGCACCGCGGGTCTGACCTGCCCCGCGCAGGCGGTAGAACGATTGCGCCATTTCGTCTCGCGTGTGGCCTTCGACATCGAGGGGCTGGGCGAGAAAACCATCGGGGAGTTCTTCGAGTCCGGCCTGTTGCGCGGGCCGGCCGATATCTTCCGCCTGCCCGCGCACGAGGGCGAGATCGCGGCGCGCGAGGGTTGGGGGGAGGTCTCGGCGCGCAAGCTTTCGGCCGCCATCGCCAAGCGGCGGCGGATTCCTCTCGACCGCTTCATCTACGCCCTCGGCATCCGCCGCATCGGCGAGGCCAATGCGAAGCTGCTGGCGCGGCACTATCAGAGCTTTACCCATTGGCGTGACGAGATGCTCGCGGCGCGTGCGCCGGGCTCCGAGGCGCGAATCGCGCTCGATTCCATCCTCGGCATCGGGCCGGCGGTGGCCGAGGAACTGGCGGAATTCTTTACGGAGGAGCGCAATCTCGCGACCCTCGCGGCGCTCGCCGCCGAACTTGTGATCGAGGACGCACCGCCGGTGGCGAGCGATTCCCCCCTCGCCGGCAAGTCCATCGTGTTCACCGGCGCGCTCGAGCAGATGACCCGCCCCGAGGCGAAGGCGCGGGCGGCGGAGCTCGGTGCGCGGGTGTCCGAGAGCGTCTCGAAGAAGACCGACTTCGTTGTGGTCGGCGCGGATGCGGGATCGAAGGCGAAGCGGGCGGCGGAGCTCGGGGCGCGGGTGCTGAGCGAAACGGAGTGGCTGGCACTGGCAGGTGGTGGCGATATCCTCTGATGAATGGGTCTCCGGTCTTGCCTGGAACGCCCCGCCATGGCACGAACGGTTCGGGAGAAGCGGGCCATGGACGGCGAGACCGAACAGTCCGGCGTTGCGGCGATCGAAGGCAGGGGCGTCAGCCGTGCTTTCGGCGGCGTCCACGCGGTGGAGAATGCCTCCTTTGCCGTGCGGGCCGGCGAAGTCCATGCGCTGGTGGGCGAGAACGGAGCCGGGAAGAGCACACTCATCCGCATCCTCGGCGGGCTGATTCGCCCCGACGGCGGCGAAATCCGCGTTGGCGACGAGACGGTATCCTTCGCCACGCCCCGGGACGCGCACGCGCGAGGCATCCGCACCGTTTTTCAGGAATTGACACTGTTCCCGGCGATGAGTGTCGCCGAAAACCTGCTGCTCGGACACGAGCCGCGGGGACCGAGCGGGCTGATCCGCCGCAGCGCGCTCGATGGGGCGGCGGAGGCAGCGCTCGCCGGGCTCGGGATCACCCATATCGATCCGCGCGCGCTGGTGGAGGAGACCTCGCTCGCCGAACGCCAGGTGATCGAGATCGCACGCGCCGTCCTGCGGGCGCCACGGGTCCTGTTTCTCGACGAGCCGACCTCCGCCCTGGTCGAGCACGAGGTCGAGTGGCTGTTCGCCATCGTGCGGCGGTTGCGCGGCGAGGGCCGGGCCGTGGTATTCACCTCCCATCGCTGGCGCGAGGTGGCGAGCATTGCCGATCGTATCACCATCATGCGCAACGGCACCGAGGTCGGCACCTTCCCGACCATCGAGGAGAGTGAAGCGGTGCGGCTGATGACGGGTCGGCGGGTCGGTGCGCTCTATCCGCCGCTCGCCCCCGCGCCCACCGGGGACACCGTGCTGGCAGCGGAGCATCTCGAGGGGCCGGGGTTCCGCGATGTCTCTTTCCGCCTCGGCCGCGGGGAGATCCTCGGCTTCGGCGGGCTCACCGGCCATGGGCACCGGGAGTTGTTCCTCTCGCTCTTCGGTGCCGCACCACTTTCGGGCGGCGCCCTGCGGGTGGGGGGGAAGCCGCTGCATCCGCGCCGCCCGCGGGATGCCATGGCAGCGGGAATCGCGCTCATTCCCGAGGATCGCAAGACCGAGGGGCTGCTGCTGCCGATGTCGGTGCGCGACAATCTCACCCTGGCGCTGATCGATCTGCTCTGCCGCGCCGGCGTGATCGCGCGCGGGCGGGAGCGGAGCATGGCGCAGAGAATGGTCGCCACCCTGCAGATCAAGACACCCTCGCTGGCCCAGGCGGTGGGCAATCTTTCGGGCGGCAACCAGCAGAAGGTGCTGCTCGGCCGTTGGCTGCTCGCCGAGCCGCAGGTGCTGCTGCTCTCCGATGTCACCCGCGGGGTCGATGTCGCGACCAAGAGCGAGATCTACGAGCTCATCATGCGCCTCGCCGCCGGAGGCCGGGGGGTTCTGCTCTATTCCAGCGACGCGCTGGAACTTTCCCATCTCTGCCATCGCGTTCTGGTGATGCGGGAGGGCAGGATCGTGCGTGAGCTTGCCGCCGGCGGCTTCACCGCGGAGGACGTGGTGGCGGCCGCGGTGGGGGAGACCCAGCTTGCCGCCTGAGGGATCTTCCCGATGAGCGCTTCACTTGCGGCGCCCGCGCGGCTCACCCGCGTGCGGCGCTACCTGCTGCACAATCTGGGGCTCAATCTCGCGCTCGCCCTGCTGGTGGTCGTGGTCGCGCTCTACTGCGGGGTCTATTTCGCCCAGCAAGGGCGGTTTCCAGGGAATTTCGAGCTCACCTCCACGGTCGACAACACGATGCCGCTGGTGCTGGCGGCCATCGCACAGACGCTGGTCGTGCTGACGCGGGGGATCGATCTTTCCATCGGCGGCATGATGGACCTCACCAACGCACTCGCAGCCGCCCACATGAAGGCGGGGATCGGCAGCATGCTCGGCTGGTCGGCGCTCATTCTTGCGGTGGGCGCCGGGCTCGGGCTGGTCAACGGCCTCCTGGTCGCCTACGGACGGTTGCAGCCGATCCTGGTGACGCTGGCTACCCTTTCGATCTTCCAGGGACTTGCGATCCGTGTGCTCCCCGACCCGGGTGGCGCCATTCCCCAGGCCTATACCGACGCGCTGGTGAACACCTCCGCCCCGTGGGCCCTGGTGTATGTCGTGGCGCTGGCGCTGCTGTGGCTCGGCTTCCGCCGCAGCGCGCTCGGGGTTGCGCTGTTTGCCGTGGGCAACGACGAGCGGGCGGCGCGGGCCAACGGCATCGACGTCATCCGCACCAAGCTCGCCGCCTACATGATGGGGGGGGTGTTCGCGGCGCTGGCCGGGCTGGTGCTCGCCGCTACCGCCACCTCGGGGGACGCAACGACGGGGGACGGTTTCACGCTGCGTTCGGTGGTGGCGGTGGTGCTCGGGGGCGTCAGCCTGTTCGGCGGACGGGGTTCGGCGATCGGGGCGATGGCGGGCGCATTCATCACCATGATGATCGTCAACGTGCTGTTCTTCACCGCGATCGATCCGCTCTACCAGTCCTTCTTCGAGGGGCTGTTCCTGGTCGTGGTGGTGGTGCTCGGGGCCGTCATCGGCCGCCGGTTCCGGCGGGGATAGCGATGTCCGAGGCGATCGGCGCCGCTCCTGTTCGTCGCTTCGCACTCGACGCCGATGGGCGGCGGGTCGCATTTGCGGTCCTCGCCGCCGCTGCGCTCTTCGCCGTCGGCGATCTCGTCCATCCCGGCTTCGCAGGGGCGGCGAGCATCGAGGCGGTGGCGCTGAACGCGAGCTTCGTCGGGCTGGTGGCGGCGGGGCAGTGCTTCGTCGTGCTGGTGGGCGGAATCGACCTTTCCATCCCCTGGGTGCTCAATGGCGCGGCGATCCTGCTCGTCACCGCCTCGCTCGGGCAGAATGCGCGGGCGGGGTTCGCGGTGGCGCTGACGCTCGGCATGGGCGCGCTGGTCGGGTTCGTCAATGGCTTCGGAATAGCGGTTCTGGCGGTGCCGGCCGTGGTGATGACGCTGGCCATGAACGGGGTGATGGAGGGGCTGACGCTCGGTCTCTCGGGCGGGCTCACCTGCGGCGCCTGCGCCTCCTATGCGCCACCGGTGGTGCGCGCAGCAGTGAACGGAGGCTTCCTAGGCCTACCGGCCGCGCTCTGGGTGTGGCTTTTCATCATCGTCGCCGTCACCTTCGTGCTCGGCTTCACCGGCTTCGGGCGCAAGACCTACGCCATCGGCAACAATGCGCTGGCGAGCCGGCTCGCGGGGGTGAATGTCCGGGCCATCACGATCCTGCTCTACATGCTGAGCGGGATGTTCTCCGCGCTCGCAGGCATCATGCTGGTGGGGTTCGGCGGGCAGGCCTCGCTCGGGATGGGCACGCCGTTCCTGTTCCAGTCGGTCGCCGCGGTGGTGATCGGCGGGCTCGATATTCTGGGCGGGCGCGGCAACTATGTCGGTGTGGCGGCGGGCTCGATGAGCCTGATGGCCTTGATCAGCGTGCTGCTCGCGGTCGATATGCCCGAGTACGGGCGCAGCATCCTCTACGGTGTGGTCATCCTGCTGCTGCTGCTTGCCTACGGGCGCAACCGGGCCGCCGATTAGGACGGGTTTCGTACCAAGTGCGCGAGGCGGGCGGCGAGGTCGGGTTCGGCAGCGAGGAAGGCGCGGATGCGTGCCGCGGCGTCGGCCGGGTTGCGCGCGAGCGGGCGGATGGCGATGACCAGCGGCGCGAGCGGGCGAGGAGCAAAACTGTTCAACGCCTGGCGCAAACGGGTCTTTAGGCTGCCCGAGGCGGGGTGGCCTGCGATCCAGAGCGCGCTTGCCGCGGCGCGGAAGGGCGACTTGGTGCTGAAGACGAATACCCAGCGAGCTGGGGTGGCGCCGTTGATGCGCAGGCTGCGGACGGCAGGCTCGGTGAAGTCGAAGCCGCCGAGCAGGTTTTGCGCATCGAAGGCGGGGCGCGGATCGGAGCGGGGCGGGAAGACCGCGACCGCGAGGGCGATGCCGCCCCGGCAGGAAAACCGCAGAAGGCGCCCGCCGGAGCCGGCGATGGTCCGCGCAGCCCGATCCCTTGCAGGTGCCGCCGTGCAGCCGGGAAGGGCGAAGCGCGGGCGGAGCGGCGCCGCCGCGGCACGGTCGAGGGCGGCGGCGCCGAGCGGGCCGAGTGAGGCGAGGGTTGCCACCCCGAGTGCAGCGGCGAGCAGCAGCGCTGGCGGCGTGCGGGGGGCGGATGGACCAGTCCTTGCGACGCGCGGGGCGGGCTTGTCGGCGAACGGCAGGCCGAGCAGGATCAACAGCAGAATGACGATCGAGAAGAAGATGTAGCCATAGACGACATGATCGGTCGCCGCCGCTTGGGCGCTGCCGAGCGCGTGGCCGAGCCAGACGATCCCGAGTGCGCGCAACCCGTTGGCGATCACCGGCACCACGAAGGAAACGCCGAGGAACACCAGCCGCTTCCACGGGCGGCGGTAGATCAGGCAGGCGTAGAGCACCCCGAAGGCGATGGAGGCGATGAGAAAGCGCAGGCCGGCGCAGGCCTGGGCAATGCGGAAGGCGCCCTCGGGGATTTCGATGACATGGCCGTCGTTGAAATTGGGAATGCCGAGCCAGTCGAGCCCGGTGACGACGAAGCGCGTGGTGAAGCCTTGCAGCGCCGGGGTGAGAAAAGAACCGAAGGGAACCAGGAAATAGAGATACAGCAGCGGCACCGCCAGGCGCGCGTAGAGGGTCCAGCCCAGCACCGCGAGGAAGAGGATCTGGAGCAGGCTCATCACGGCAAGTTGGCGCCCCTCCATGATGCCGAGACGGTCGGCGAGCAGCCAGCCGGCGACCAGCGGCAGGGCGAGCAGCAGCGCTGATGCGGCGGGCCGCGGCACGAGGCCCGCGATCATTCCCCGCCGTTCCCAGGCGAGATAGAGCGCGATCGGCAGGATCAGGAAGCAGTGGTTGTACGCAGTCGAGGCGATCCAGACGGTGACCGCGGCGGCGGCCTCGGCGTGAAAAAGCAGGCCGAAGACGAGCAGTCCGAGCCCGAGGGCGGGAAGCGCGCGGCGGAGTGCGGCCCAGTCGGCGGTTTCGGTCGAGCCGTCGCTCCGGTTCATGCGTTTGCTCTTCGGGATTGCGGTGGGGCGAGATCGAGCAGCGTGTCGAGATCGGCGAGGGTGCGTTCCCAATCGTGGCCCTGTTGCATCGCCGCGCGCGCGGCGGCGCCGAGGCCGGCGTGGCCGCCGTCCAGTACCGCGACAGCCTGCGTGGCCATCGTGCCCGCGTCCGCGGCGAGCAGCAGGTCGCGCCCGGGCACGGCGCGGATGCCTTCGAAGGCCTGGGGCGTAGCCAGCACCGGGCGGGCCATCGCCATCGCCTCCAGCACCTTGTTCTGGATGCCGCGGGCGATGCGCAGGGGGGCGACGGCGAGCGCAGCGTGGGCGAGGTAAGGGCGCATGTCCGCCACCCGCCCGTGCACCGTGACATCGTGGGCGGCGAGCGCACACACCGCGGCGGCGGGGTTGGCGCCGACGATATGAAACCGCGCCTCCGGTCGGCGGGCGCGGATGGCAGGCAGGATCTCACGGACGAACCAGGTCACGGCGTCGACGTTGGGGCGATAGTCCATGGTACCGGTGAAGACGATCGCCCCACGCTCGCCGGCGAACGGGTCGGGCCAGGTCACGGCGGGAGAGAATCGCCCGGCGTCCACCCCGTTCTCCAGCCAGCCGACCCGGCCCGCGGCTTCGGGGGCGAGGGCGAGGAAGCGCCTTGCCTCGGGTTCGGAGACGAAGAGCGAATGGTCGAAGTCCCTGACCATGCGCCGCTCGAAGCCGAGCAGCGTGCGCGCCTCGCGTGCCCAGACCAGGCGCATCGGGCCGCGCTCGTCGCGGGCATATTCCGCCCATTTCTCGGAATCGACGTCTACCATGTCGAGCAGACGGGTGGCAGGGCGCGGCACGGTGAGCGCATAGGGTGCCATCGCCGCGGAATAGGCGAGGACATGGCGGATATCGTGGGAGGCGACGGTTCCGGTGACCCAGGCGGCAAGCCTGCGGTCCTGGAACCAGCCGACGCTGAGCGGCAGGCCGGGTCGCGCGCGCGCGAGCGTGCGCCACTTGGCCCGCCTGCGATCGAGCCCGATGACGGCGAGAGATGCGGTGAGCGCGCGCAGCGCAGGGACATGCGCTTCGTCCGCGGGATCGTCGAGAAAGCAGCCGAGATGGACAGGGCGGGTGCGCGCGAGATGGCAGAGCATGTGCCAGGCACGGATCTTCTCGCCCTTGTCCGGTGGATAGGGGATGCGGTGGCAAAGGAAGAGCACGTCCCCCATCGTTCAGCCGACGCCGCGCACGATCATCGGACCGAGCAGATTGGCGAGCGGCAGTGGCAGGCGCTTCCAGCCGGCGATGAAAAGCCGGTATTTCGGGTTGTGGGGGTTGATCTCCGGGATCGCGGCGCCAGGGGCGAGCGAAAAGCGATAGTGCAGCGGCGTCGGCGCGAAGCCCCAGTTCTTCTTGAAGGCGAAGGCGCCGGTGCCACGCTTGCTGCGTCCGAAATCGAAGCGGCGCAGCCCGCGCGCGCTGGCGTGCCGGATCACTTCCCAATAGAGGAAGTCGTTCCCGGCGCGACCACGCGCAGCGCTCGTTCCGCCGCCATAGTAGGGCAGTACCTCGTCGCGGAAATAGAAGTTCATCACCGCGGCGATGTCCTGCCCGCCATCCTCGACCACGAGAATGTCGCAGTCTTCGCCGAAGGCTTCGAGGAGCAGGCGGAAATAACGGCGGGCAAAGACCGGAGTGCCGAGATTGCGCACGCTCTCGGCGTAGATGCGGTGGAGCGCGTTCGCATCGCGGGTGATCCGCGATTGCAGTCCGTTGGCGATGGCCTTGCGCACCATCGCCCGCTGCTTGCGGGGAATCGCGGCGAGATTGGCCTCGTCCGTCGCGGCGATCTCCTTGCGGAAGGTGACGTAGAGATCGGGGCCTGCTGTCCAATCCGTCCCAGGCGCGTCGCGGTAGCGGAACTCGACGGCCCGGGCGCCGGTTTTCGCGCGCAGGCTAGCGGCCTCCGCGGCCAGGGCGGCGGCGGTCTCGCCATCGCGCGCGAGCGGGCCACCATAGACGCAGAACGGGTTGGAGATCAGCGTATGCCCGAAAAGACGTGTCCGGACCTCGACCAGAGGCAGGACGCCCGCGATCTCCCCGTCGCGCTCGGCGAGGAGATAGTGGGGCCGATGGCCGAAGGCGCGTTCGATCACGCAGCGCCAAGCCGAAAGATGAAAGAACGTGCCGGCCGGGTCGGCACGGACGAAATCGTCCCACAGTGCGGCGTCGCGTGCCTCGTAGGGGCGGCAGCGGATGGCCGCGGTGCGCTGGCTCACGCGCTGCTCACCGACGCGGCTGCGCGAGCAGAGCGGCGTAGACCTGGTCCATGCGGTCCCAAGCGAAATCCGACAGCAGACGCTCGATGCGGGCCGACATGCGGCGGAGATGGACGCGATGGCGGAAGCGCGCGCGCCAGTCCGCACCAGCGACGACGGGCTGTTCGGGGTCGATCTCCCATGGGTGGAAATAGAAGATGCCGGGACGGCCTTCCCGCGCATTGACGCGCCGCAGCCCCGCCCGATAGAGCGCATACGGCATCAGGCGAAAGTATCCTCCGCCGGAGCAGGGAAGATTGCGTCCGAGCAGGCGTACCGTCGTCATCGGCAATTCCCACAGTGTGGTGCCCTCGGGACGATAGGGGCCACGCGGCGCGTCCGGCACGCCATAGAGATCGTGGCGAACCGGAAAGACCGAGGAGCTGTAGCGATAGCCTTCGGCTTGGAGGGCCGCGAAGGCCCAGGGGTTGCGACGGTTGATGGAGAAGGTGGGTGCGCGGTAGCCGATGACCGGCGTCCCGCCGACATCCTCGAGCAGTTTCCTGGTCCGCCCGACATCGGCGCGGAACGCCGCCTCGGCCATGCGGTCGGCAAGAAGATGGTCGAAGCCGTGGCTCGCGAGCTCATGGCCTTCGGCGACGATGCGTCGGACCAGCGCGGGATGGCGCTCGGCGATCCAACCCAGGGTGAAAAAGGTCGCGCGCGTGCGGTGGCGAGCGAACTGCGCAAGGATGCGGTCCATGTTCGCATCCACCCGGCGGGGGATGCTCTCCCACCGCGCGCGCGGGATGACATCGGCGAAGGCCTGGACCTGGAAATAA
Source organism: Acetobacteraceae bacterium (assembly GCA_027326105.1). GTDB lineage: Bacteria > Pseudomonadota > Alphaproteobacteria > Acetobacterales > Acetobacteraceae > DAHWFB01. Next base: position 28,061 of record DAHWFB010000114.1, on the reverse strand, counting down.
TCCTCGACATCGACGCTGAGCGCATTGACGGGCGCAGTGGCGGGAGCCGTGGCCGGTACGGTGGCGCGGGCGGGCGATAGGGCATTCATCGCGGTGCTCCCACATAGCTGTCGAGCAGGCTGATGAGGCGCTCGAAGATGCGCTCGCGCCGCAGAACCACCCTTTCGAGCTGCTGCACACGCTCGCCGAGCGAGGACCGGCCCGCCTCCGGTCCAGCGCCGGCGATCGTCGCGAGGCCCCCGCCGAGATCCTGGGCGAGCTCGGCCGCGGTCTCCTCGATCATCGCCGCGGTGATGGTTTCGGCCTGTTCGAGCGCACCGAAGAGCAGGGCGCGCGAACAGAGACGGTTGATCTGGCGGGGAATGCCGCCGGCGTGGCGATGCACCGCGGCATAGGCCGCCGGCTCCCAGGCCGGACGCGCCGCACCGCCGACGGCGGCGAGGCGATGGCGGATGTAGGCTTCGGTTTCGGCGGCACCGAGCGGGCCGAGATGGTAGGAGGCGAGCACGCGCTGGCGGAGCTGGTCGAGCTCGGGGCTGGCGAGGGTGCGGCGGAACTGGGGCTGGCCGAGCAGGATCATCTGCAGCAGAGCCTGGCCACGCTCGGAGAGGTTGGAGAGCATGCGCAGCTCCTCGAGCGCGGGCACGCCGAGCCCCTGCACCTCATCCACGATCAACAGCGACCGGTGTCCTGCGGCGCGGCGGGCGCGCAGGAACTCCGCGATCTGGCGCAGCAGGTACGCTCGCTCGGGCGACCGCTCTGGCACACGCTCGGGGCCGGGCTCAATGGCGAAGGCGGTGGCGACGAGGGGGGCGATATCCGCGGGGCCGAGCTGCGCCGTCATCAGCCGGGCGATGGTATAGACCTCGGGGTCGAGCTGGGAGGCGAGCCGTTCGACGAGCGTGGTCTTGCCGGCGCCGACCTCGCCGGTGATGACGATGAAGCCTTCGTCCTGCGAAAGTCCGTAGACGAGATGGGAAATGGCCCGGCTGTGCTCGCTGGAGCCGAAGAAGAATCGGCTGTCGGGCGTAAGCTGGAACGGCATGCCGCTGAACTGGTAGAACTCCGCATACATCGGTTCGGCCGGGTCGCTCCTCGCTGCTGCTTGCTGGGCGGGACGATCAGAAGAAGCGCTTCTGCAGCCCGACGAGGATTTCGTTCTGCACGCTGCTGCCGCCGGTGCCGTTCTGGTCGAAGGTGGTGGCGATGTACTCCAGGTTTCCGGTGAGCGACGGGCTGATCTGCCAGGTCAGCGATGCCGAGCCGGTATATTGGTTGGTATTGTTCGAACCCAGCGCTGCTGCCGACTGGACCCCATAGTCGAAATAGGCGTTGGCGGTGAGGTAGGGACCGAGCGCGTGGCTCCAGTCGATCGAGGCGGAAGTCGTGTGCTGGGAGAAGCCCGTGAAGCCCGGGCTGGTGGCGATCAGCTTCTGGTCGGAATGGAGGAAGGAAAGCGAGATGGTGTCGCGCGGCAGGCGAGTGGTGGTGGTGAGGCTGAACTGGCGGGTACGGCTGAGGTTGTTCTGCTGCGCGAGCGACTGGTTGGAGAGCAACACCGGGGCGCCGGTGGTGGCGCTCACCAGGTTGCCGTTGGCGTCGAGCGTGGTACCGGCGAGGCTGTTCTGCAGCGCCTGGGCGCTGGTAGCGAGCGATTCCGTGTAGCTTGCGTAGAGCGTGGTGCGCGCCGTGAGCGCCACCGAAGCGTCGAGGAACCCCGAATCGGCGCCGTCCTTGCGGCCGTAGCCGATGGTGATGCTGCTCGACGGGCCCGGGGTGAAGCGGAGTGCCGCCTGCCAGACCAGGCCGTCGATGCGCAGCGGCGGAATGCCGCTGTAGCGCGCCCGCTGGTAGCCGATCTCCCCACTCACCGTGACCAGCCGGGTCAGCGCGTAGCGTAGCGTATTGGTGACGATTTCCTGCGAGGCGCCCTTGAGCACGCCCTGGCCGGAGTTCTGCGCCGCGTCCACCAGCACCGTGTCGTTGATCCGGCCGAAACGGTTGCCGGTGGTGAAATTGGCGCTCTCCTCATTGGTGACCAGCCAGGACCCCTTGAAATAGGGTTGCCCGCCGGCGAGGGTGGCGGTGTTGCCGCTCTGGTTGGTGTAGGAAAGGGCGTAGGTCAGGGTGAGGGTGCCGGTGTCGCCGAAGCGTTCCGTGAGGTAGGGCGAGATCGAAAAACTCTCGGTGTTGGCGACATTATTGCGTGCGACGAGGGTACTGCCGGCGGGCGTCGCACTGCCGCCGATCACCTGCTGCGTGGCCACCCCCTGCAGCCGCACGAACAGCGTATCGGGCAGGAGCGTGACCAGCGCGTCGCCGTTGAACGATTGATCGACGGTGTCCTGGGAGCCGTTGCTGGCATAGACCAGCACGCTTGGCGCATAGACCACCGTGCCCTGGAGCAGCCTTGTGTTGCCGGTGACCAGCAGGCTCGGGGTGATGGTGGTGATGAAGTCGCTCTTGCGTTGCCCGTTCGCGGTCTGCAGCGCGTTGTCGGTGAAGGCTTCTTGCACGCCGATCGCGGCGTGCGCGGTCCAGCCCGGCTGGGGCAGGCTCGGCGGGCCGAAGCGGAGGCTCTGGTAGACCTGCTGGCCGAGATCGCCGAGGCGTACGGTGCTTCCGACTGCCGGAGCGCCGATCGTACCGGATGCGGGAAGTGCGCCCGTCGGGAGCGTTGAGCCCGTGCCGCCGGTGCCACCGCTGGTCGTGCCACTGCTGGTTCCAGTGCCACTGCTTGCCCCGCTGCCGGCACCGGTCGAGGCACCGGCTCCGCCGCCGGCCGCATCCGCGGCGGTGGCCGGGGGGCTAGCCGCGAGACAGGCGAGCAGCAGCGCGAGCGGGCCGATGGCGCGGCCCGTCCGGTTCAGCATGGTTCCGGGCGGCGGCGGTTCATGCGTACGCTCCGAACGTATTGCTCGAGGTGAACTGCATCTTGTTGAGCAGCAACGCGATGTTGGAGCAAGAGGCGATGAGGTCGAGCGCGGATTCGACTTCGTGGCGCCGGGTACGCTCGGCCTCGATCACGAAGACCGTCTGGCCGACGAGAGGCGCCAGATTGCTTGGGTCGCTGCTGCCGAGACACGGCGGCGCATCGACGACCACCAGCAATCCGGGGTGGGCGCGCCCGATCGCGGCCAGCACCTGCGGGATCGGCAGCGAGGGGCCTGTCAGAGCCGCCTCTGCAGAACCGCCGATCGGCAGCACGAACAGCGAATCGAGCGCGGTCGGGAAGATCAGCGTATCCGCCCGGCGGGTCGGGTCCTGGGCCAGTTCGAGCAGACCCGGGGCCTGGCCGAGGCCTAGCTTTGCGCTCAGCGAATGGACCTTGGCGTCGGCATCGACGAGCAGTACGTGGCGTTGCCCATAGCGGGCGATCGCGGCGGCGAGGTTGAGGGCGGAAAAACTCTTGCCTTCGCCGGGGCGGGTGCTGGTCACCATGACGAGATTGCGCAGCGCGCTCGCGTCCCCGGGCGCGCGGTCCGCGACCAGCAGGGTCTGGAGCACCTGGCCCTGGATGATGCGGAATTCCTCGGCGATGCGGCTGCGCTTGCCCCGCCAGGCGATCAGCCCGGCCTGTTCGAGCGCCGATTCGGCGAGCGCCGGCCCACCCCCCGCAACCAGGCCGGCGGCGGGCAGGCCGCGGCCGGAAAGCGATACCGTGATGGCCGGCGTCGATGCAGGAGCCGGCACGGCGGACGGGTCCGCGCTTTCCGAGATGCCGTCCTCGATCAGCCGTTCGGTGCCGCCGAGCCCGCCCGACTGCCGCAGCAGTCGCGCGGCGCGTTCGACCAGGTGGGCCGGGGAGGGGTGTGCGGTCATGTCAGCTTTCCGAGGCCGAGCGCGGCCAGATGCAGCTTGTGCAGCCACAGCGGGCTGGTGAGGAAGCCGCCGAAGACGCCGATCAGCAGCACCAGTGCAAGTCCGAAGGAGAGCGCCGAGCGGAAGCGCCGGCGCGGACGCGGCCCGTCGAGCAGCGAGACCCCGCCCAGGATCGGCAGCTCCAGACGACGAAGGTCCTGCACCGAGTAGAAGGAGCCGTCGAGCTGCACGAGCAGCAGCGCGAGGCCGCCGCCGCAGCCGATGCCAGCGAGCAGGACGGCGACGAAAAGCAAGGTGCGTGGCGGTGCGACCGGGGTGCGCGGCAGCAGCGGCGGATCGATGACCTCGATCTGGACCTTGTTCGCGTCGGTGCTGGCGGCAGAGGAAATCCGCATCGCTTCCCGCCGGGCCAGAAGTTCCTGGTATTTCCGGCTCAGCACACCGTAGTTGCGGTCGAGGTTCGCGTACTGGGCGAGAAGGCCGGGCTGGGATCGGGCGATGGCTTCGAGCTTCTTGCGTTGGGCGAGCGCGATCGCGATCCGGCGCTTGAGCGAGAAGATGTTGACACCGGCGTCGATGATGCTGAGCTGGAGCTTCTGATAGACCGGGTTCGGGACCGCCTGCAGCAGCTTCGCGTCGGCGCCCTGGGGGCCGATCTTCCCGGACTTGATGGCGGCGACGAGGGCGCGCTGTGCGATCACGCCGGGAAAACTGTCAGTGTAGCGCAGCCGCAATTCCTGTAGCTTCTGCTCGGCTGCCGCAAGGCGCAGCGCATTCGCCGATGGTCCGCCGCCCGCGCTGGTGTTGTCGAGCATCGGTGGCGTGGTTTTCAAAGCCTTCGCCAGCATCGCGCGCTTCGCCCGCGCGTCCTGGAGATCGCCCTGGAGCGCCAGGATATGGGCGAGGCTGCCCTGCAGATCGGAGGCGGCGCCGTTGGCTCCCGGCAGCAGGCCGACATACTTCGCCTTGAAGGCGGCGAGACGGTGTTCGACGTCCTGCAGCCGCTGACGGAAATAGGCAAGTTGCTGGTCGAGGAACTGTCGTGCGTTTTGCGTATCGGCGAGATTCGATCGTGTGGCGTTCTCGATGTAGATCGAGATCATGGTCTGCACCACGTCCCGAGCGAGGACGGGGTCGGGGTTGCGGTAGGCGATCGAAAACAGGCTCGCGGTTTCAGGAGTCACGTGGATCTGGGTGGCGAGTCGCTTCACCAGCGCCTCGCGCGCGGCGACCGTGGTGACCGTTCGATCGAGCGGGGTCTTGGCGATGAGCGTCTCGAGATTGGGACGGCTCAGCAGCGTGCGCTGCAGGATCTGCACCTCGGCCTCGGTGTTCGAGCCGATGGCGATGCCGTGCAAGAGCGGGGTCAGCAGCGGGTCTGCGGCGACGTAGAGCCGCGCCGTCGATTGATACTGGTTGGGCAGGAGCGCCACCCCCGCCCACCCCGCGAGACAGACCAGCCAGGCGAGGCCAAGCGCGATCCAGCGCCGCCGCCAGGCGCCGGTGGCGTAGCGACGGGCCAGGATGAGAACTTCGTCCATCGCCCGGCCTCAGAACCAGGTCTGGGGAATGATCAGCACGTCGCCCGGACGCATCGCCAGATTGTCCGAGATGTGGCCGTTGAGCAGCGAGCGCAGGCGCACCGGGATCTTGACCTCCTTGCCCCCCTCGCGACGCACCACCACGGCGCTGTTGCCGGCGGCGAATCGGGTCAGACCCTTGATGTCCACCAGCACGTCGAGCAGCGTCATATGCTCGCGATAGGGGATCGACATCGGCTCGGTGGCTTCGCCGACCACGCGGATCTGCCGGCTGGGCAGGCCGCTGAAGGAGTTGACGATGACGGTGACGTTGGGGTCCTTCACGAACTTGGCGAGCTTGGCTGCGATGTCGTGGCTCAACTGGGTCGGCGTCCGTCCGGCGGCGACGATATCGGGCACCAGCGGAATGGAAATCCGCCCATCGGGGCGCACCGGCAGGGAGGAGACGCTGAGCTGTGGCGACTGGTAGACGAAGATGCTGAGCGTGTCGCCGGGCCCGATGACGTATTCGGACTGGTGCACCGGCGCGGCCCGGGCTGCAGCAGCGGCGCCGCTGCCATTGGCGCAGCCGGCAACCAGGGCCGCGGCGAGCATGCTCAGGACAAGGCTGAAGGCGGTGCGAAAGCGCATGTCGGTCACCTCGGGGCGGACAGTAGCGGAAGGCCGGGCGGTCCATAGAATCATGGAGCAAACTTAAGGCGGTCTCAATGGGCGGGTCGGCGGTGGGCGGGCCGGCGGTCGGGCAGGCCGCACGGGAGGCGGAATAGGCGCGGAAGGAATTGAACCCCCTCCTCTGCCGTGTGGCGGCAGCGCTCTGCCGATGAGCTACGCGCCTTCATGCAGGCCTCGATGATGGGGGACGCGTGCGTCCGGCAAGGTCGCACCGACCGGGCCGGCCGTCCATCTCCCCTGCCCCGGGAAATCCCCATTACATCAGATGCTCTCGGTTGTAAACAGGAGCGTCTTAAAAGGCGGGACTTCTCGCTCCGTATGCGTCATCAACCAGAAGGTCCGCGCCGGAGTACTCGCCACCTGCACCACCACGGCGGGAACAGGATGTTAACCATCCGTTCACCAATTCTCGTTAATTCCCGCCTAACGGCGGCGAGTAGTGGGCATCTGTGGGGGTACTGTTAACCTTTTCCCTTGACTTTCCGATGCCCGCACCGTACAAAACGTTGATCGAAAGTCAATTTTTGCAACGAATCGGATTTTCCTTTTTTGCCACATCGAACGAATATCGGCGCAAAAATGGCCATTTTGACGGATTGAATGTCAACAAGGGAAAAATGCCACAGAGGCGGGGCCGGCACCGAAAAATCATGGAACAGGTTCCTATTCGACGCGTCGTGGAACCCGTACCGCGAGGGTGCGTCTTTCGCGCCACGGCGCCCGCAACCCTGACCACGTGGGGCGGCGTGCCGGCGTGGCGATGGCTTCGGCCGACCCGCGTCGGCGCCGGCACGGGGCGGCGCCAGCGGTGAACCACTTGCCGTCGGGAGCACGTCGGACCAGCCAGGTGGTCTGGAGGCAGGGGCGATGACCAGGATTTTCGGCCACTATGTCTCGATCGAAATGCTGCTGCTGTGGTGCGCGGAGACCGCGCTCTCGTTCGTCGTGATCTACCTGCTGCTCGCCTCGGGCAGCGGCGGGACCCATGCGACGATCGACCGCGAGGCGCTGCGGGTCGCGGCTAGCCTGGCTCTGGCGATCGGCTGCATCGCTCCCGCGCTCGGGCTCTATCGCCCGGACGTCTGCGTCGAAACCCGCCGGTTGGTGGCCAACAGCGCCGCGGTCGGGGCTTGGGTCGTCGCCATGTTGGCCCTGTTCAGCCTGCTGTTTTCCGTGCCCGCGCCGGGCTGGCTGCCGCGCGCGCTACTGGCCTGGCTGTTCTCGTTGCTGGCGTCCCGCGCCATTTTTGCCCTCGTCCTGCGGTGGGATCTCCTGGCCCGCCGCATCGCGGTGGTGGGCTCGAGCCTCGACTGGGCGCGTGCGCGTGAGGCGGTTTCCACCCGCCAGGGAGCGTTCTTCCGCATCGCGGCGACCATTCCCGGCGCCGAGGGCGTCGAGCCCGAAGCCCTGGCCCGCGACCGCATCTGGGGCATCGTAGTCGGCGCCTCGGCCCGTGCCGCCATTCCGCCGGGCGATCTCATCCGCTGCAAGTGCCGGGGTATTCGTGTGTTCAACGAGATCGAGTTCCGTGAGCGGCAGTTGCAGCGCGTGGAACTGGGCAATCTCTGCCAGGACTGGCTTGCCTATGCCGACGGGTTTTCCTGCGGCCGGGTGCAGGACGGCATCCGTCGTGCCGCCGACATCGGGTTCGCGCTCGCTCTTCTGGTGGTAGCCGCGCCGATGATGCTGCTCGCCGCCGTGGCGATCAAGCTCGACAGCCGCGGGCCGGTCTTCTACCGCCAGGAGCGCGTCGGCCGCGACGGGCACGGCTTCATGCTGGTCAAGTTCCGCAGCATGACCCGTGACGCGGAAGCCGGCCGCGGTCCCTGCTGGGCGGCCGAGCGCGACGAGCGGGTAACCCGCGTCGGCCGCTTCATACGGCGCGTGCGCATCGATGAACTGCCGCAGCTCTTCAACGTCCTGCGCGGGGAGATGAGCATGATCGGCCCGCGCCCGGAGCGGCCGCATTTCGTGGCCCGCCTCGCCGAGGTGATCCCCGGCTACCGCGACCGCGCCTATGTGAAGCCCGGCATCACTGGCTGGGCGCAGGTGAATTTCCCCTACGGTGCCTCCATCGAGGATGCCCGCATGAAACTCGCCTACGACCTCTACTATGTGAAGCACCGCAGCGTGTTTCTCGATCTCTTGATCCTGCTCTCGACACTGCGGGTGGTGTTGTTCCAGGAGGGGTCGCGCTAGTGCTCCGCCCCGACCGGATGGTTCCCCGAGTGCCGGGGTGCTAGCTTGGCCTCGTCGGCCGTTTCGGCCGGCGCTCCGAAGCGGGCGCTGGTGTCGGACCGGTAGCGCCCACCCGACCTGCGGATCGTGATGGCGGCCATTCCCCTTCTTTACGGCCTCTGTGCCGGGACCTACGCGCTGCTCGCCGCAGTGATGCTGTTGCGGCCGCGCCCGAGCGGCACGGCGCTCGCGCTCGGTGCGGCGGCGGCGGTCACCGCGGCCTGGGCCGCTACCGTCGCGGCCGAGGTCGGCGGCGGTCTCGCGTCGCTCTCGGGTGAACTCGAACTCGTCCGTTCGCTGGCGTGGTACGGGTTCGTCCTGGCGCTCTATCGCCGCGCGATCGCTAGCGGGCAGCGCCAGCGCATTTTCGTCTGGCTCGGGGGCGCGGCCGTTGTGCTGGTCGCCTTCACCCTGTTGCGCCGGCTCGCCGCCCCTGACGCGTTCGCCTCTCTCGGCTCGCTTGACATCGACGCCCGCCTCGCACTCGCGGTGTGCAACCTGCTGCTGATCGAGAACCTCTACCGCAGCTCCGGGGATGACATCCGCTGGCACGTCGGGCTTCCTGCGGTCGGTCTCGCGGCCCTGTTCCTCTACGATATCGCCTTCTACGCCGACGCGGTCCTGTTCCGCCGCTTCTCCCATGTCCTGGTGGAAGGGCGGGCGATCACCACCATGCTGGTTGCCCCGCTCCTGCTGGCCGGCGCCGCCCGCAACCGGCGCTGGGGGATCGACATCCGGGTCTCGCGCACGGTCGCCTTCCATAGCGCGACGCTGCTCGCCAGCGGGATCTTCCTGCTCGGGCTAGCCGCCGTCGGAGAGGTCTTCCGACGCTTCGGCCCGAGCTGGGGGCATGTCGGCGAAATCAGCCTGCTGTTCGCCGGTGTCGTCGGCGTCGCGGTCCTGGCCACCTCGGGCTCGGCCCGCTCGCAGTTGCGCTCCCTGGTGGTGGAGCATTTCTACAGCAGCCGCTACGACTACCGGCGGGAGTGGATGCGCTGTATCGGCACCCTGGCGACGCCGGATTCCTATGTCGCGCTCCACACCCGGGTGATCCGCGCCGTCGCCGACGTGGTCGACAGCCCGGCCGGTGTCCTGTTCCTCGCGGATTCCCCGGGCGCCGCCTTCCGCTGGGCGGGCTCGTGGAATCTTCCCGCCGCGGAGCAGAGCGTGCTGCCCGAGGATCCCCTGATCGGGCGCTTCCGGGGTGGCGAGTGGATCGTGGTCGCCGCGGCGGATGAGCGCTGGATCGAGGATCTGCCGTCGCTGTGGCTCGCCGTTCCGCTCAACCACGGCGGACGTCTGATCGGGTTCGTCCTCGCCGCGGCGCCCCGCGCCCGCTTCGCACTGGACCGCGAGGTGTTCGATCTGCTGCGCGTGGTCGGGCGTGAGGTCGCCGCGTTCGTCGTCGAGCAGCGGGCCAGCGCCGGCCTGGCCGAGACCCGCCGCCTGCACGACTACGGGCGGCGCTTCGCCTTCGTCGCGCACGACATCAAGAACGTCGCGGGACAGCTCTCGCTGCTGCTCGCCAATGCCGAGCATCATCTCGAGAATCCCGAGTTCCAGCGCGACATGCTGGCCACCGTCCGGGCTTCCCTGGACAAGATCACCGCCCTCCTCACCCGGCTGCAAGCGCCCGAGGCCGAGCCGCCGCAGGCGCTGGTCGCGCCGCTGCCGCGGCTGGAGGCGATCGTCGCGGCACGCCGCCAGGCCGGCGAGCGGCGCATCCATCTGGAGGCGGACGGGAGCCCGGCGCAGGTGGTGATGAGCGAGGCCGCGTTCGATGCGGTGCTGGCCCATCTGCTCGACAATGCGATCGAGGCCTCCGCCACGGAGGAGATCGTGCGCCTGCGGCTGCGCCAGGAAGGAGCGAGGCTGCTGCTCGACATCATCGATCGCGGCAGCGGGATGAGCCCGGAGTTCGTGCGCGACGACCTGTTCCGGCCGTTCCTCTCTTCGAAGAAGGATGGCTGGGGGGTGGGCGTGTTCCAGGCCCGCGAGCTGCTGCGCGAAGCCGGCGGCGATCTTCTGGTGATGAGCGCGCCGGGTCGCGGCACCACCATGCGCCTGGTGCTGCCGCTCTTCACCGGTCCGGCCAGCCAGCCGCTGCGCGAAACGGCCTGAGCGTGCCGCCATGGCACAAGCGCGCCGCCGGCGCCGCCCGAGCGTTCACCGAATGGTGACGTCTCGTTGCCACAATCGCGCGGGATGCCCATGATGGCCGCGTGTTGCCACTTCCCCGGGGATGAACCCGAACAGCCGGTGCCACCATGAGCCAGCCCAAGATTCTCGTCGTCGAGGACGATCCCGGCCTTGCCGGACAATACCGCTGGGCATTTCCGGGGTTTACCGTGCTCGGCGCGCAGAACCGGCAGGCTGGCCTCGCGCTCGTGCAGAAGGAGCGTCCGCCGGTGGCGGTGATCGATCTCGGCCTGCCCCCGGACCCGGACGGGGTGAGCGAGGGGTTCGCCCTGCTCGACGGGATCCTGAAGCTCGCGCCGGAGACCAAGGTCATCGTCGCGACCGGCAACGGCGAGCGGCGCAACGCGATGCGCGCGGTGGCGAGCGGCGCCTATGATTTCTGCGAAAAGCCGACCGACATCGAACTGCTGCGCACCATCGTCGATCGCGCCCTGCGCCTCGCCCAGCTCGAGGAGGAGAACCGCGCGCTCGCCGACGGCGCCGGCGCGACGCCGATCAAGCGCATCGTCACCGCCTCCGAGCCGATGCTCAAGGTCTGCCGCGCGGTCGAGAAGCTGGCCGCGACCAGCGTGCCGGTGCTGCTGCTCGGCGAGAGCGGGACCGGCAAGGAGGTGCTCGCCCGCGCGCTGCACGAGCTCGGCGGGCGCGCGAAGGAGCCCTTCGTCGCCATCAACTGCGGCGCCATCCCGGAAAATCTGCTGGAGAGCGAACTCTTCGGCCACGAGCGCGGCGCCTTCACGGGCGCGGTCCGCCAGTCCATCGGCAAGGTGGAGGCCGCCCACCGCGGCACGCTGTTCCTCGACGAGATCGCCGATCTGCCCCACCCGCTCCAGGTCAAGCTGCTGCGCGTATTGCAGGAGCAGGTGCTCGAACGCATCGGCGGGCGTCAGCCGATCCCGGTCGATGTCCGCATCGTTTCGGCCACCAACCTCTCGATCGAGGACGATGTCGCCGTCGGCCGGTTCCGCGCCGATCTCTTCTACCGGCTCAACACGGTGATCGTGCGCGTCCCCCCGGTGCGCGCCCGTGGCGGGGATGCGCTCCTCCTCGCCCACTATTTCCTCAACCGGTTCGTGCGGGAAATGGGCGGCGGCGCGCGCGCCTTCTCCGATGCCGCCGCCGCCGCCGTCACCCAGCACGATTGGCCCGGGAATGTCCGCGAGATCGAGAACCGGGTGCGCCGCGCGGTGGTGATGAGCGAACAGCGGTTGATCGAGCCCGCGGACCTCGAGCTCGCCGCCGCCGCCCAGTCCCTCGATTTCGATCTGCGTGCCGCCCGCCACCGGGTGGAACGCGAGATGGTGCAGCTTGCCCTGGCGCATAGCCGTGGGGTGCTCTCCACCGCGGCCAAGCTGCTGGGCATCAGCCGGCCCACGCTCTACACTCTGCTCGAGACCCATGGGCTCGCCGCCACCGCCGCCGCGCCGCCGGGCGACGCCGCTCCGCCCGCCCCGTCCTGATCCGCCCGATGCCTTTTGCATGCGGCGTCCGCCGCGCCCCGAACCCAGCCGATCCCGAGCCCGCACAGGAGCGTTTTCCGGCCATGTCGTCTGCCCCGAACCGCCCGCCGTCGACCATCGCCCGAACCGGCCGGAGCCCGCGCCGCCGGGCGCCCGCCGGCGCTCTGCTCGCGCTCGCGCTCACGCTGGGCTGGCCGGTGGCCGGGCACGCGGCGGATTATCTCGCCGCTGGCCAGCGGCTGATGGCCGCCGGCGATCTGCGCGGGGCGCAGCTCGAACTGCGCAACGCACTGCGCCAGCACCCCAGGGACGGGGCGGTGCATTTCGCCCTCGGGCAGGTGGATTTCGCGCTCGGCGACGCGGTCGGCGCCGAGGTGCAGGCGCGGGCCGCCCGCGACGGCGGCTACCACCCCGGCCCCGCCACCACCCTGCTGCTGCGCGCCTATCTGGCGCAGGGCCGGCTCGTCGCCCTGCTCAAGGATTTTCCGGTCCCCCAGAAGACCCCCGATCTCACCGCACGGGTCGATGTGGGGCGCGGTCTCGCGCTGCTCGCTCTGGGCCGGACCGCCGAGGGAGCGGCTGCCATCGCGGCGGCGCGCAAGCTGGCGCCGAACGCGGTCGGGCCGCTGTTGGCGGCCTCCGACCTCGCGGCGGCGAAGGGGGATGCCGCCGGCGCGCTCAAGCTCGCCGATGAGGCGCTCTCCCGCCGCCCCGGTTCGGTGCGGGCGATGATCCGCAAGGGCCGCCTGCTCGCCGCCACCGGCCACGCCCGGCAGGCGGTCGCGGTGCTCGACAAGGCGGTGGCGGCGGCACCCGGCAACTACACCGCGCGCCTCAGCCGGGCGAGCGCGCTAATCGCCGCCGGCGAGGACGCGCGCGCCGCCGTCGACGTGAAGGCAACGCTCGCCGCGATTCCAGGCAACGCCGAGGCGATCTATCTGCATGCCGTGCTGCGCGCCCACCGGGGGGACTACAAGGGCGCCAACGCCGCTCTCGAGAAGCTGTCCCCGGTGCTCGCGCGGTTCCCCTCCGCCTATCTCCTCCAGGCGATCGTGTTCGGCCATCTCGGCCAGCTCGCCCGGGCGGAGGACGCCGCCCGCCACTACGTCGCCCGCGTGCCGGGCGACCCGCGCGGGCTGCGCATCCTCGCCGGCCTGGAGGTGCAGGCGAACCAGCCGCATCGGGCTCTCGCCCGGCTGAAGGCGCTGCACGCCGCCGGGCAGAAGGATGCCGGACTCTACGATCTGTTCGGCCGCGCCTATATGGAGGCGGGCGCGCCCGGGCCGGCGGTCGCCAGCTATCGGCGCGCGACCGCCCTCGCCCCCAAGGACGGGGCCCTGCGCGCCCGGCTCGGCGCCGCGCGGCTGCGGCTCGGGGATGCGGCGGGAGCGGCGCGCGATCTGCACCAGGCGCTGGTGCTCGCGCCCAAGCTCGCCGGCGTCCGCCAGTTGCTGGCGCTCGCCGCCATCGACTCCGGGCAGTTCGCGCTCGCCGGCCAGACGCTGGCCACGCTGAAGGCGCACCATCCCGCCGATCCCGGGGTCGGCAATCTGGAGGGGCTGCTGCATCTCGCCCAGTTCGATCTCGCGGGCGCGCGGGCGGCGTTCGAGACTGTCCACAAGGCCCACCCCGATTTCATTCCCGCGACCCAGAACCTCGCCAAGGTCGCCGCGCTGGAAGGCAATCCCGCCGAGGCGCAGACGCTCTGGCGGTCGATCCTCGCCCATCATCCGGCCGAGCACGCCGCGGTCGGTGCGCTCGTCGGCTCGCTCACCGCAGAAGGCAAGACCGCGGCGGCGATCGCCGTGCTGCAGCGGGCCCACACCGCGGCGCCGCAGGACGCGAGCCTCACCGTGAGCCTCGCCGAGGCGCTGATCCACGCCAAGAAGGCAACCCAGGCGCTCGACCTGCTGAACCAGGCCGCGGCCGGTCACGCACCGGTGGGAACCATCGTCGCTGCCCGGGTGGACGCGGAACTCGCCCTCGGCCAGACCGCCGACGCGCGTGACAGTCTCCGCCAGCTCATCGCCATCGCGCCGGCCGCGGTGCCGCTACGCCTGCGCCTCGCGCAGATGCTGGCCGACGCCAAGCACTACGGCCGCGCCCGCGCCGTGCTGCAAGACGGGTTGAAGCGCAGCCCAGGCAATTTCGTGCTGCTGCAGGCGTTGGTCGGGCTCGCGCTGCGCGAGGGCGGGCCGGCGCGTGCCAGCGCCGAGGTCGCCAAACTCGCGGCCGATCCCGCCAATCTGCCGGGTGCGTCGGCCCTGCCGGGCGATCTGCTGATGGCGGAGAAGAAGTTCCCGGAAGCGGCCGCGGCCTACCGCGCCGCGCTCGCCGAGCATCCGCTGGCCCCGCTGGTGCTGCGTGAGGCGAGCGCGCTGGGCGCGGCGGGGCAACCCGCGGCGGCCCGCGCGGCGATGGCGGCGTGGCTCAAGACCCACCCGGACGATCCCGCCGTGGCGGGCCCGCTCGCCTCGGTTGAGATCGCGGCGCACCGGCTGGGCGCGGCGCGGCGGCTGCTCGAGGCGGTGGTGGCAAAGCAGCCCGACGACGGCGCCGCGCTGAACAATCTCGCCTGGATCTACCAGCAGGAGGGGGACAAGCGCGCAGCCGCCCTCGCCGAGCGGGCCTACCGTCTCGTGCCGGGGCCCAACACCGCCGATACGCTGGGCTGGATTCTCGCCGGATCCGGCCAGCACGCGATGGCGCTGGCGCTGCTGCGCCAGGCCCACGCCGGGCTGCCGGGCGATCCCGCGATCACCTACCACCTCGCCTCCACCCTCGCCGCCACCGGGAAGACCCCGGCCGCCGTCGCCCTGCTGAAGCCGCTGGTGGCCGCACCGCAGAGCTTTCCCGACAAGTCCAAGGCGGCGGCGCTGCTGGCGCGGTTGGGCGGCAAGTAGGAGGCCGCGCGTGCGCGGGCTGGTTTTCGCGCTGATCATCGCGGGCCTGCTTCCGTTCGCCGCCGTGCGGCCGATGGCCGGCATCCTGCTGTGGGAATGGATCTCCTTCATGAGCCCCCAGCAGGAACTCTGGGGCTTCGCGCAGGCGATGCCCTGGGCCTGGCTGGTGGTGGCGGCGACCGGTCTCGGCTGCGTCGTGGCGCGCGAGCCGCGGCGGCCGAACGTCACGCCGATGGTCTGGCTCCTGCTGCTCTTCATGCTGGGCATTTCGCTCACCACCGCGACCGCGCTCGGGCCGGCGGCCGCGGTGGTACCGAAATACATCCAGGAAATGAAGAGTTTCGTGTTAATGATCCTGACCGCGCTGCTGCTGTCCGAGCGCAAGCGCATCCACGCGGTGGTGTGGATCATGGCGCTCTCGCTCGGCTACTACGGGGTGCGCGGCGGGCTGTTCTCGCTGTTGACGGCGGGGCACTTCCACGTCTACGGCCCGCCGAATTCCATCCTCGGCGACAACAACCAGCTCGCCGCGGCGCTGCTGGTCGGCCTGCCGCTGATGAACTATCTACGGCTGCAATCGGCCCATGCCGTTGTCCGCCAGGGACTCGCGGCGGCGATGATGCTGGTCCTGTTCTCCATCCTCACCAGCTACTCGCGCGGCGCCTTTCTCGGCCTCGGGGCGGTTTCGCTGTTCTTCTGGTGGAAGAGCCGGAGGAAGCTGGTCTCCGCCATCGCGGTGGTGCTCGCCGTCGGGCTTGCAATCACCTTCATGCCGCCGGCCTGGATGGCGCGAATGATGACCATCCTGCACTACCAGCACTCGCAATCCGCGCAGGAGAGGCTGGCGATCTGGGGCGTCGCGCTGCGGGTCGCCCTCGCCCGGCCGTTCACCGGCGGCGGGTTGCTGATCACCCATTTCGCCGGACCGCTGCAATCGCTCGTGCCCGGCGCGGTGCATCGGGCGGTGCACAGCATCTGGTTCGAGATTCTGGGCGAGAACGGGTTCGTCGTCTTCGCGATCTGGGCCTGCATGCTGCTGGTCGGCGTCTACAACTGCCTGCGCATCCAGCGCCTGACGCGGGCCATCCCCGAGCTGGGCTGGGCCAACGATCTCGGCCGCATGGGCTTCGTCTCCATCATCGCCTACTGCTCGGCGGGTAGCTTCCTCTCGCTCGGCTATTACGATCTCTTCTTCACCCTCCTGGTCGTCCTCGCCGCCACCCGCTCCCTCGTCGCCCAGGCGTTGCGCGAACGGGCTCCGCCGCGGGTTCCGGTGCCCTCGGCTGTGCATCCGCCGGCGCTTGCCGCAGCGGGCTGGCGCGGTGCCGGCGGTCAGCAGCGGCTGCCCGCCTGGAGCCGGGGAGCGGGACGATGAAAAGCCTCGCGGACGCCGCCTTCTTCGCCTCCATGCTCATCGGCGTGGCCTGGCTCGTGGTGTGGACCGCGATCGAGCCCGGGCGGCGCGGCAAGGAGCGCTGGTCGCCCTTCGCCATGCGCGAACCGGCGCGGCCGGCGGACGCGGCGACGCCGCCCGCCAAGTCCCGGCACGCCTGGCAGAGGCCGCGGCGTGGACGGCGCTGAACCGGCCTTCCGCGCGATGAGCCCGGCGGAGGCGGGCGACCGGGCGATCGGGCTGCTCACCTTCACCACCCTCTACCCAAACACCTCCTTCCCCAACCACGGCGTGTTCGTCGAGAATCGTCTGCGCCACCTGCTGGCCAGCCATCCGGTGACGGCGCGGGTGATGGCGCCGGTGCCCTGGTTTCCGCTCGCCTCCCCCCGCTTCGGCACCTGGGCGCGCCATGCCCGCGTGCCAGGGCGGGAAACCCGCCACGGGATCGTGGCCGACCATCCGCGCTATCTCGCAATCCCCCGCCTCGGCATGTCGGCGGCACCCTTCCTGCTCTATCGCGCCGCGGCACGCGCGCTGGCCCGGATGCGCGGCGAAGGCTTCGCCTGCGACCTGATCGACGCCCACTACCTTTACCCGGATGGGGTCGCCGCAGTCTGGCTCGGCCGCCGCTTCGGCCTGCCGGTGGTGATCACCGCGCGCGGCTCCGATGTCACCCAGCTGCCCGGCCACGCCATCCCCCGCCGGCTCATCCAGGGCGCCATCGCCGGGGCAGACGCGCTGATCAGCGTCAGCGCCGCGCTCAAGGACGGGCTGGTCGCGCTCGGCGCGCCGGCGGAGAAGGTGACGGTGCTGCGCAACGGCGTGGACACCGCGCTATTCCATCCCGACGGGCGGGAGGCGGCGCGCGAGACCCTCGGCCTTACCCACCCGACGCTGCTCTCGGTCGGCCATCTCATCGCGCGCAAGGGCCATCATCTCGTCATCGCGGCGCTCGCCTCCCTGCCCGGCACCGACCTCCTGATCGTGGGCGAGGGGCCGGAGCGTGCGCGGCTGGAGGCGGACATCGCCCGCCTCGGCCTCGCTGGTCGTGTCCGGCTGCTCGGGGCGCGCCCGCACGGCGAACTGCAACCCCTCTATGCCGCGGCGGACGCGCTGGTCCTGGCCTCCAGCCGCGAAGGCTGGGCCAACGTCCTGCTCGAGGCGATGGCCTGCGGTACCCCGGTGGTGGCGAGCCGCATCCCCGGCAACCCGGAGGTGGTGCAGCGCCGCGAGGCGGGGTTGATCGTGGAGGAGAATACGGCGGCGGGCATCGCGCGGGCGGTGCGCGGTCTGTTCGCGGCGCCGCCCGCGCGCGCCGCGACGCGTGCCTACGCCGAAGCCTTCGGCTGGGACCCGACGAGCGCCGGGCAGTACGCCCTTTTCCGCGGCCTCCTCCGCCGGGCCTGAACACCGCCCGGCGCTGCCACGTTCACCCCGCCGCGCCGCGGCGGGCTTCCCGGGCCAGCCGCACCAGCGCCTCGCGCACGCCGGCCGCGTCCGCCACCGGGGCCGCGAAGGCGATGCGCCGCACCGTCTGCTCGCGGGCGAGGTCGAATCCGTCCACGTCGACCGCGACCATCCGCCAGCCCGCCCCCGCCGCCCCGTCGGCCGCGGCGATGGCGTCGAGCGCGGCCGCATGATCCTGGTTGCAATGGCCGAGGATGGCGGCCTCCGCTTCCGCCACCGCGGCAACCGAGGCGGGATCGGGCAGAAAAGCAGCCATGCGCAGCTTCTCGGCGCGGGCGAAGCCGCCCACCATCTGGGCCGCACGTGGGCTGATCTGCCAGAGCGAGAAATCGGCGAAGCCGGCATAGGGGGCGGCGTAGGGGTGGCGCGCCAGCCAGCGCGCCTTCAGCGTCCCGTCCTCGATCGGGGTGGCGAGCCCGGAGAGGGTCAGCCGCGGCGCGGTCTGCGGGTTCTCGTCCACCGCGGCCCCCGCCACCAGAAGCGCGCAGGCGGGCTCTGCGTCGAGCGCCCGGGTATGCTCCGAAAGCCGCGACAGCCACAGCAGCACCGACAGATCGGGCGCCGTCGCCGGGGTGACCAGCGAGACAAACGGCGCCCCGCGCGAAAGGGTGCCGAGAGTGGCGAGCTTCGCCCCGCGCAGAAGCCGCCGCGCCTCGATCGCCGCCGACGGAGCCTCCGCCGGAACGGCACTTGACGGGGTCTCGGGTTCTGCCATACTCCGTTCCCTAAGTGTCCCAACGCGCCACAGCGGCCTTGCCGCCGCGGGCGGGGCGCCTGTATGGGGTCCTCACCATGAAACAGACCATCGCCCTAGTCGATGACGATCGCAATATCCTCGCCAGCGTCGCCATGACGCTCGAACAGGAAGGGTTCCAGGTCCGCACCTTCACCGACGGGGAGAGTGCGCTGCAGGCGCTCATCGCCCGCCCGGTCGATCTCGCCGTGCTCGACATCAAGATGCCGCGCATGGACGGTATGGAACTGTTGCAGCGCCTGCGCCAGCGCAGCCCGGTGCCGGTGATCTTCCTTACCAGCAAGGACGAGGAGGTGGACGAACTGATGGGCCTGCGCCTCGGCGCGGACGATTACATCACCAAGCCGTTCAGCCAGCGGCTGCTGCTCGAGCGCATCCGCGCGCTCCTGCGCCGCAACGACACCGGCCGCGCCGAAGGCTCCGGCGCCACGCCGGGCGGGGTAATGGTGCGCGGCGAACTGGTGCTCGACGAGACCAAGCACCAGTGCCTCTGGCGCGGCCAGGACATCCAGCTCACCGTTACCGAATTCCTGCTGGTGAAGGCGCTCGCCGCCCGGCCCGGCCTGGTCAAGTCGCGTGACCAGTTGATCGATGCCGCCTACGGCGAGAACATCTACGTCGACGACCGTACCATCGACAGCCACGTCAAGCGCGTGCGCAAGAAGTTCCGGGCGGTAGACGAGGCCTTCAACCAGATCGAAACCCTCTACGGCATCGGCTACCGCTACAAGGAGGGCTAGGTGCCGGACGGCACCACCCGCCCGCCGCCGGCCACGGCGCTCGCCGAACGCGGCGCGGAGCGGCGGCGGCTGATCTCGCCGCTGATGCGGCGCATCCTGCTCGTCAACGCCCTGCCGCTGGTGCTGCTGCTCGCGACCCTGCTCTACCTCGACCAGTATCAGAGCGGACTGCTCGCCGCCAAGGTGACGGCCCTGCGCGAGCAGGCGCGCATCTATGCCGGGGCGCTCGCCGAAAGTGCGGTGCGGATGGCCGGCGCCGCCGGGCCGGCGCTCGATCCCGGTCTCGCCCGCCCGCTGCTCTACCGGCTCACCGCGCCCACACCCAACGCCCAGGCGCGGGTCTATGGCCCGGGTGGGCAATTGATCGCCGACAGCCGGGTGCGCACCGGCCCGGGCGGCGCGGTCGTCTCCGAGCCGCTGCCGGCGGTCGCGAGCCCGGGGCCGTTGATGGGCACCGTCACCTGGATCTACGACAATCTCTTCGCGCTGCTGCCGCAGAACAATCCGCTGCCGGTGGAATCGGCCGCCTCTCCGCAGGCGGGGCTCGACTGGCAGCCCGACCTGCGCCAGGCGCTGGCCATGACCACCGGGGCCAAGGCGCACGAGATGGCGCCCTTCATCCGCCGCACACCGGACGGGCATCTTTTGGTGACGGTCGCCGAGCCGGTGGTACGCGACCGCAAGGTGGTCGGCATCGTGCTGTTGACCCGCGACGCCAACGAGATCGACCGCGCTCTCTTCGTCGTGCGGATTTCCATCCTCGGCCTGTTCTCATTGGCCATGGTGCTGACGGTGCTGCTTTCCTGGTATCTTTCGCGCACCATCGCGAGCCCGCTGCTGGCACTCGCCAATGCCGCCGGCGAATTGCACGAGGGGCGCGGCCGCGCCGGCGCGGTGCCCGAGCGTCTCCTTGCCCGCAAGGACGAGATCGGCGCGCTCGCCCGCGCCCTCGCGCGTTCCGCCGCGGCACTTTGGGCGCGGCTCGACGCGATCGAGCGCTTCGCCGCCGAGGTCGCCCACGAAATCAAGAATCCACTCTCCTCCATCCGCAGCGCGATCGAGACGCTGCCGCGCATCGAGGATGGATCCCAGCGCAAGCGGCTCCTCGGCATCATCGCGCAGGACGTCGTCCGGCTCGACCGGCTGATCAGCGACATCAGCGAATCCTCCCGCCTCGACGCCGAACTCTCCCGCGTCGAGCCCGAACGGGTCGATCTCGCCCCGATCATCGCGGCTCTCGCCGAAATCCATGACGCCACCCGCCGCGAGGCGGAGCCGCGGCTGGCGGTGGAAGCCCCGCGCGAGGGGCTCCTGGTGCGCGCGGTGGAAGGCAGGCTGGTGCAGGTGCTGCGCAATCTCATCGCGAATGCGATCTCCTTCAGTCCCGCCAACGGCCGCATCCTGCTCCACGCCCGCGAGACCGGAAGCGTCGTCGAGATCGCGGTGGAGGATCAGGGGCCGGGCATTCCGGAGGGCAAGCTCGAACATGTCTTCGACCGCTTCTATTCCGAACGCCCCGCCGGTGAAGGCTTCGGCCAGCACTCGGGCCTCGGGCTCTCGATCAGCCGCCAGATCGTCGAGGCCGCGCGCGGGCGGATCAGCGCCGAGAACCGGCGCGACGCGAGCGGCGGGGTGATCGGCGCCCGTTTCGTCGTCCGCCTCCCGCGCGCCTGATCCCCCCGCGGACCCGGTCCCGCTGCCCGCAGGAGCGGTGGTCGGCGGCTCTCGCGGTCGGGGCTCCTGGCAGGAACGACCCGGCTACAGCCTGGCCAGGAGGTCGGCGAGCCGCCCGCCGTTGTGCTGCGCTTGTGCTGCCATGCGCACCGCCGCGTTGACCGCGCCGAACTGCCGGTAGCCCCGGCGTTCGACGATTTCGAAGAAGAAGCGGTCCTGGAAACTTCCCGTGTAGGCCTGGAAGAACTCCCCGCCCTCGTCGCGGTCGTAGAGGATGTTGCGCCGCTGCAGCATGCCGAGCCGTTGGTCGTCGAGATCGAAGCGGGCGGCGAGATCGTCGTAGTAGTTGGCGGGAATCGGCAACATCGGCGCGCCCGCGGCGGTGAGGGCCGCGACACTGCGGCCGATGTCCGCGGTCGCGAAGGCGACATGGTGTACGCCGGCCCCGGCGAAGGCGGAAAGAAACCGCCCCGTCGCGGTCTCCCGGCTTTCGGAGACGTTGAGCGGCAGGCGCAGCGTCCCGTCGCGGCTCACCATGGCGCGGCTGCGGATCAGCCCGTAGGGGTCCGCGATCTCGAACACCGGCTCCGCTTCCAGCCCGAGCACGGCGCGGTGGAAGAGCACGA
This sequence comes from Acetobacteraceae bacterium, assembly GCA_027326105.1. Taxonomy (GTDB): domain Bacteria; phylum Pseudomonadota; class Alphaproteobacteria; order Acetobacterales; family Acetobacteraceae; genus DAHWFB01. Next base: position 6,572 of record DAHWFB010000114.1, on the reverse strand, counting down.
AACTGTCCATCCTGCCGTAGGGAAGCGCCTGGGCGATATGGTCGATCGCGCCCAGCCCCGCCTCCACAGCCGGCGGGTCGAGCAGGTGAAAATCGTCCTCGTAGATCGTCCGCCCCGAGGGCGCGGGGGCGACGAGATAGATCAGCGTCCCGTCGGGCGCGCGCAGCGCCGGAATGCGCCGTTCGCCGGCGCCGACCCGCTCGACCCACGCCGGGCACAAGAGCGCGCCGGCCCGTGCGAGCGCGCGCGGCGCATCGTCGACCCGCAGCGCGATGGCACAGACCGAAGGCCCGTGCAGTTGGAAATGCTCGGATGCGGCGCTGTCGGGCTCGCTGTTGAGCACGAGGTTGATGCGCCCCTGGCGGTAGAGCGCCACCGCCTTCGAACGGTGCCGGCCGGCGTGGTGGAAGCCGAGCGCGCCGAGAAAGTGCGCGAGTTCCGCGCCCGCCTCTTCGTCCACCGCGAATTCGAGGAACTCGACCCCATCGAAGCGCGGCGCCGCCGGCAGCGGCTCGCCGCCGCCGGCCTCGGCCTCGGCGAAGATCAGCGAACGCAGCCCGTCGTGCGCGGTCTGGCGCACCGGGGCGGCGCGGAACTCGTCGTTGAAGATTTCGAGCGACAGCGGGCCGCGATAGCCGCTGGCCAGCACCGCGCGCAGGAATGCCGCCACCGGAAGCTGCCCCTGGCCGGGGAAATTGCGGAAATGCCGGCTCCAGCCCAGCACGTCCATCGCGAGCCGGGGCGCGTCGGCGAGCTGGACGAAGAAGATGCGCTCGCCCGGCACCTGCGCGATGCCTTCGATCTCGTCGTCGAGCGAGAGCGTGTGGAAACTGTCGAGGATGAGGCCGAGCGCGGGGTGGGCGGCGCGCTCGACGATGCGCCAGGCCTGGCGCCAGCGCCGCACGTGCCGGCCCCACGCCAGTGCCTCGTAGCCGACGCGCAGGCCGCGCCGGGCCGCCCGCTCCGCCATGGCGGCGAGGTCGGCGGCGGCGCGCGCCTCGTCGTCGATCGCCGCCGCCGAGAGGTTGCTGCACACCAGCACGAGATCGGTGCCGAGCTGCTCCATGACATCGAACTTGCGCTCGGCGCGGTCGAGGTTGCGGGCGCGCTGCGCTTCCGGCATCGCCTCGAAATCGCGGAAGGGCTGGAACAGCAGGATGGCCAGCCCGAGCCCCTGGGCGATGCGCCGCACATCGGCGGGCGAGCCGCCGAAGGTGAGCAGGTCGTTCTCGAAGATCTCCACCCCGTCGTAGCCGATTGCCGCCGCCGCCTCGAGCTTCTCCGGCAAGGTGCCGCTGAGCGAGACGGTGGCGATGGCGCGGGGGTGGCGGTGGGGCGCGTCCGACATGGTCCCGCCCTAGGCGGCGCGCAGGTGCAACAGCGCCCGCGCCTCGGCAGCGCTCGCCACCCCGCGCCCCGCCGCCGCCGCCATCGCCGCCACCCGCCGCACCAGCGCCGCGTTGCTCGGCGCCAGCGTGGTGCGGTCCCAGCGCACGTTGTCCTCGAGGCCGGTGCGGCAGTGCCCGCCCAGCGCCAGCGCCCATTCGTTCACTTCGAGCTGGTGGCGGCCGATGCCGGCGGCGGTCCAGGTCGCACCTGGCAGCACCTTGCGCATCTGCTCGAGCTCGAATTCCAGGATCTCGCGGCGTGCTGGCAGCGCGTGCTTCACCCCGAACACGAACTGCACGTGCACCGGCGGCTCCAGCAGGCCTTCCTCCACCAGTCCGGCGGTGTTGTAGAGCATGGCGAGGTCGAACACCTCGATCTCCGGCTTGATGCGGTGCTCGCGCATGGTGCGCGCGAGCGAGCGGATGAAGTCGGGCGGGTTCTCATAGACGATGGTCGGGAAATTGACCGAGCCGGTGGCGAGCGAGGCCATGTCGGGCTCGAGATGGAGCATGCTTCCGCGCTGCTCGAGCCCCCGCCCGCGCCCGCCGGTGGAGAACTGGATGATCATCCCCGGGCAGTGCCGGCGGATGCCCTCCTGCACCGCGGCGAACAGCGCCGGGTCGGAGGAGGGCGCCTCGTTCGCCTCCCGCACATGCACGTGCACGAGCGCCGCCCCCGCCTCGAACGCCTCGTGCGTCGATTCGACTTGCTCGGCAACGCTGACCGGCAGCGCCGGATTGTCCTTCTTGCGCGGCACCGAGCCGGTGATGGCGACCGAGATGATGCAGGGGTCGGACATGGTGGCCTCGCGCTTGGTCGGAGTTCGTCAGAGATCGAGAAAGACGGTTTCCGGCGCGCCGGCCACGCCGCCCTGGAGGCGGATGTCGCGCCGCCATACCCCGGGCACGGTCGCCTCCGCGATCAGGCTCGCCCGCCGCTCGGCGTCCTCGATGGCGCAGAGCAGCGGATCGGTCGCGTTCAGCGCCTCGCCCGCGAAATAGATGCGGCTGCGCAGCCCGATCATGATGCCGCGGGCGAAGATGGTCAGCGCCAGGTGCGGCGCCTGCAGCGCGTTGCCGTTGCCGCCGACCGGGCCGGGCTTGAGGGTGGTGAAGCGGAACCAGCCCTCGGCATCGGTCGCGCAGCGGCCGAAGCCGGGGAAATCCTCCGCCTCCGGGCTGGTCTGCCAGATCTCCACGCAGGCGTCGGTCACCGGCGCGTCGTCCCCGTCGCGCATCCGCCCTTCGACGACGATCCTCTCCCCCACCGCGCCGAAGCGGGTGAGATCGGCCCAGCTCTTGTCTTCGAGCAGGTGCCAGTAGGGGCCGATGGTCTGGCTCGCGGTGGCTGCGGCCATGGCTCAGCCCTCCATCGGGGTGGCGCCGCGCCCGCGCAGCACCACGTCGAACCGGTAGCCGAGCGCCCACTCGGGGGCGGTCGTCTCGAGGTCGAAGCGCGCGATCAGCCGTTCCCGCGCCGTCCGGTCGGGGATGGAGAGAAAGATCGGGTCGAGTTCGAGCAGCGGGTCGCCGGGGAAATACATCTGGGTGATCAGCCGGGTGGCGAAGCCGGGACCGAAATAGGAGTAGTGGATGTGGTTCGGCCGCCAGGCGTTGTGGTGGTTACGCCAGGGGTAGGACCCGGGCTTGATGGTGGTGAACTGGTACCAGCCCTCGTCGTCGGTGAACACCCGGCCGGCGCCATGGAAGGCGGGGTCGAGGGGCGCGTCGTGCTGGTCGCCGGGGTGGTCGTAGCGGCCGGAAGCGTTGGCCTGCCAGATCTCGATCATGGTGCGCGCCACCGCGCGCCCGTCCTCGTCCGTCACCCGGCCGGAGACGATGATGCGCTCGCCGAGCGCCTTGCCGCCGCAGGCGGTGGAAAGGTCGAGCAGGGGCGGAAAGCGGCGCGGGTCGAAGCGCGGCCCCTGGCGCTCGGTCACGGTGTGGGGCAGCGCGACCAGCGCCGCCCCGGGGTGGCGCTTGCCGGTGCTGCGGTAGGAGGGCGCGTCGTTGGGCGGCTGGGTACCCGGCGCATAGGGCCGGAACGGTGTGGTGTCGCGGTCGGCGGTGCTCATGGTTCCTCCCGTTCCCGCAGGATTTCCTTGGCGCTGCGGATCGCCGCATTGGCCGCGGGGATGCCGGCATAGACCGCGACGTGCAGCATCGCCTCGGCGATCTCCGCTGCGCTGGCCCCGGTGTTGGCGGTGGCGCGCAGGTGCAGTCGGAACTCCTCCTCGCGCCCCAGTGCGGCGAGGATGGCCAGTGTCAGCAGGCTGCGGGTGCGCCGCTCCAGCCCCGGGCGCGCCCACACCCCGCCCCAGGCGGTCTCGGTGATGAAGCGCTGGAAGTCGCGGTCGAAGTCGGTGGCGGCGGCGAGCGAGCGGGCGACATGGGCCTCGCCGAGCACGGCGCGGCGCACCGCGAGCCCGGCCTCGTAGCGCTCGCCGGCCGGGGCAAGGAAGCGGAGCATGGCCGCGGCGATCGCCTCCGGCTGCTCCATCGTCGGGATGTGCGCGGCACGGGGAACGGTCTCCAGCCGGGCGCCGGGGATGGCGGCGGCGAGCGCGCGGGCGGCCTCGGGCGGGGTCGCCAGATCCTCCTCGCCCACCAGCACCAGCGTGGGCAGGCGCAGCGCGGAGGTGGCAACGGTCAGATCGGCCGCGGCCAGCGCCTCGGCGGAGGCGGCGTAGCCCTCGCGATCGGTGCGGCGCAGCATGGTCGCGAGACCAGACGCCGCGGGTGAATCCCCCCCGGCGGCGCTCACCCAGCGGGCCAGCGTCGCCGCCTCGATCGGCGCCGTCCCCTCGGCACGGACCAGGGCGGCGCGCTCGCGATACGCCTCGCGCCCGGGGATGGCGAGCGCGGTGGCGCACAGCACCAGCGCCCGCACCCGCGCCGGCTCCGTCGCCGCCATCGCCTGGGCGATCATGCCGCCGATCGAAACCCCGGCGACGATCACCTCCCCGACCCCGAGCGCGTCGAGCAGGGCGAACTGGTCGCGGGCCAGCGATTCGATGCGATACGGCCCCGGCGTGACGCCGCTCAGCCCGTGCCCGCGCAGATCGGGGCGGATGAGCCGGAAGCCGCCCGCCAGCCGCTCCGCCGGCCCGTCCCAGATCGCGTGGGTGGTGCCGAGCGAGTGCAGCAGCAGTAGCGCCGGCGCCCCGGGCGGGCCGGAGAGCTGCACCTGGACCACCAAACCGCCGTCCGCGCTGTCGAGCGAAAGGAACACGCCGTCGCCACCTCCCCGCCGCCGCCATTCGTCGCCTGCCTGCGGGCCCCGGTCAAGCCGCCCTGCCCGGCCTCGGGGTCACCACCCTCGCCGCGGGCACCGCGCTCCGCCGCGGTGGGGTTCACGCGGCGGCGGCGTCGGCCGCGTGGGCAGGCCAGTCGGTATAGCCCTCCGCGCCGCTGCCACCGTACCACGTCGCCCGCGGTGCCTCGGCGAGCGGCCAGCCGTTGGCGAGCCGCGCGACCAGGTCGGGGTTGGCGAGGAAGGGGCGGCCGAAGCAGATCAGATCGATGAGCCCTTGCCGCCGCGCCGCGAGCGCGAGATCGAGCGTATAGCCGTTGTTGGCCATGTAGAGCCCCCGGAACAGCGCGCGCAGCCGCGCGAAGTCGAAGCCCTCCGGCACCGCGCGCGAGACGGTGGTGTGCCCTTCGACGCAATGGAGATAGGCGAGCCCGAACCGGTTGAGCTCTCCGACCAGGTGGGAGAACAGCCCCCAGGGGTCGCTGTCGGCGATGTCGTTCGCGGGCGAGACCGGCGCGAGCCGGATACCGACGCGGCTCGGACCCCACACCTCGGTCACCGCCGCCACCACTTCGAGCGCGAAGCGTACCCGGTTCTCGATCGAGCCGCCGTAGCGGTCGCTGCGCAGGTTGGTCCCGTCGCGCAGGAACTGGTCGATCAGGTAGCCGTTGGCGGCGTGGATCTCCACCCCGTCGAAGCCGGCGCGCCTGGCGCAGACGCTGGCATGGGCATAATCGGCGACGATCGCGGCAATCTCCTCGGTCTCGAGCGCGCGCGGCGTGACGAAAGGCTGAAAGCCGCTCTCGGTGAAGGCCTGCCCGTTCGCCCGCACCGCGGACGGGGCCACCGGAAGCCGCCCGTTCTCCTGTAGGTCGGGGTGGGAGATGCGGCCGACGTGCCAGAGTTGGGCGAAGATGTGCCCGCCCGCCGCGTGCACCGCGGCGGTGACGAGCTTCCACCCCTCCACCTGCGCGTCGGAGTAGATGCCGGGGGTGAAGGCGTAGCCCTTGCCCTGGGGCGAAATCTGCGTCGCCTCGGAAATGATCAGCCCGGCGGAGGCGCGCTGGCGATAGTAGGTGGCATTCAGCGGCCCCGGCACGTCACCGGGGCCGGCGCGGGCGCGAGTGAGCGGGGCCATGACGATGCGGTTGGCGAGGGTGAGATCGCCCACGCGCACCGGCTGGAACAGGTCGCTCGCGGCAACCGGTAGATCGGAACCCATGAAAATACCTCGCGAATCGTTGGCAGGACGGAGATCGTTGGGAGGAACGCGAACGCGCGACGCGGAGCGCCGGCGCGGATGGCGTGGATATGGTGCGCTGCGAAAGAGGGCGCAATGGCCCGCGCCCGCCGTCCGGGCTACACTCGGCCCATGCCACCCGAGATCGCGACCATCGGCTACGAAGCCTTGCCTCCGCCCGACTTTCTCGCCCTCCTGCGCGAAGCCGGCATCCGCCGGCTCGTCGATGTCCGCGCGCTCGCCAATTCCCGCCGCCCCGGCTACGCCAAGCGCGCGCTCTCCGCCGCTCTCGAGGGTGCGGGCATCGCCTATCTCCATCTTCCCGCGCTCGGCACGCCGAAGGAGGGGCGGGAGGCGGTGCGCGCGGGCCGCCCGGCGGAGATGCGCCGCATCTACCTGCGCCATCTCGCCACCGCCCCGGCGCAGGAGGCGCTCGCGGGGCTTGCCGAATTCGCCCGCCCGGGCGGTGTCTGCCTGCTCTGCCTGGAGGCCGACCCGACCCATTGCCACCGCACGCTGATCGCCGAAGCGCTCGGCGAACGCTGGGGATTTTCCGTCCGCCACCTCGCCGCGGCGGGTCCGTCGGGCTCTCGGGGCGCACCGGCGCGGCGGTGAAACCGCCCTATCGGGGGTTCGTCCCGGATAGGGCTGGCCTACAGAAAAAACGGACGGCAAGAAACGAATCCGAACC
>DAHWFB010000094.1 GCA_027326105.1 Acetobacteraceae bacterium | reverse complement strand
CGCGGGCGAAGCCGGGCGGGGGCCGCGGGGGCGAACCGGGCGGGCGGGCGCGCCGGGAGGGATGCGCGCGGCGAGCCGGGCGAAGCGGTGGCCGATGCGGCGCAGCCGCGACCAGACCAGGGCGAAGAGCGGCGTGGCGAGGCGCGGGATGACCCCCCAGAGCCCGGCGGGACCGTAGAGGTCGGCGCGGGCGGCGACGCGCGGATCGGACTGGGCGGCGACGGCGCGGCAGAGGGTCTCGATCAGTACCGCGAAGCGATCGGTCGGGGTGGTGGGGACGGTGAGCGCTGCCATGAACAGAGTTAGAACATAAAGCTCGTTCGGGCACAAGAAGGATCTTGCCGCCGCGCCGCCGGAGGAGGGGTCGGATGGCCGCATCCGCAACCCGAATGCGGCGATCGGGCCGCTGGCTCTTGACGTGGCGGGTCGCTGGGTCGTGGCGCGCGGTTCAGCCGGCGCTCACCACGACGACGCCATCCCGGCCGGAGACCGGGTGCTTTGCGATGGGCTCCGCGAGCAGCCCGGCGGCGGCCCAGGCGCCGGCGCGCAGCGCCAGGGTCTGCGCGACCGCCTCCTCGATCGCGCTGCGCTGCTCGGCGGACATCTGCGCCCCGCCGATCGCGGTCGCGATCGCGCCGATGTCCGCGCCCCCGGGCTGGCGCGACAGCGCGCGCCAGAGCAGCAGATCGAACCGGCTCGACGGCATCGCCCCGCCCAGCGCCGCGCTGGCCAGCCCCATCGCGAGCGGCGCCGCCTGGAGGCCCCCGAACTGCGCCGCGGCCTCCCGGTTGAACCGCTCGGCCGCGGCGCCGGCCGGGGCGCCGGGCCGCAGCACCGTCAACGCCTGGTCGGAGCCGACCAGCACGCCCACGAGCTCGGCCGGATTGTCCGGCCGGCCCTCGACCCGGGCGAGCGCGACCAGCTCGCCCACCGTCGCCGGACCGGCGGCGAGCCGGGCGAGGATGGGCGTGTAGAAGTCGGGCGAGAGATTGGCCTCCCCCGCCGGCGTCATCAGGCTGAAGCGGAACGACTCCGGGGCCCCGGTGAGGGCGAGCCAGGTGCCGGCCAGGGCCGCATCGCGCCCCGCCGGGCCGGTGCGCAGCGGACCGCGCACATAGAGATCCTGGCGCAGCCCGGCGCCGGCGCAGGTATCCTTCACCAGCTCCCGCATCAAGGGATCCTCGAACTGCTCGGCCAGCTTGCGCTGCGCCTCGGTCAATTGCAGTTCGAGGAAATTGTCGAGCGGGCGCAGGCCGCCGACATAGTCGAGCTTGGCCTCCGCCATCGCCTGGGCGACATCGAGGTGGAAGAACGGCTGCCAGTGGCGGTTCATGAATTCGTGGGCGAGATATTCGTCGGCATAGCCGTCCTTGGCCTCGATCAGCCGGCCGACCATCCCGCCCGCGGGCACCGCGCGGGCCCCCGCGGTGCGCAGCGCGCGCACGAACTCGAACCCGGCGCGGGCCTGGCGGTCGCTGCGCACCGCCAGCCGCCGCCCCGCCTCGGCCAGCACCCGCTGCAACGCCAGCGCCTCCTGCCAGGCGGGCAGCGCGTTGTAGCTGATCCCCACCATCCCGCCCGGGCGCAGCTTCGCCTTGAGCAGCCGCAGGATGCCCGAACGCACCTCCGGCCCGACCCAGCTCCACACCCCGTGCAGGCTGACCATGTCCGCCTCGGGGATGCCCGCCGCCGCGGTGTCTTCGGCGAGGCTCGCCAGATCGGCTTCGAGGATGCGGATGTTGGCGAGCCCCGCCCGGAGCGCGAAGCCGCGCGCGAAGGCGACGTGGGCGGGGTTGAAATCCACCGCGGTGACCCGCCAGGAGGGGTTGGCCGCGGCGATGGCGAGCGCGGTATAGCCCAGCCCACAGCCGAGCTCGAGGTAGGCGACCTCCTCGCTGTCGGCCGCCAGATCGCAGACCACGCCGTTGAGCCGGCAGGCGAGCATCAGCGTCGCCGGCGACTGCATCTTGAAATAGGCCGGCACGTAGGCACTGTCGGTCACGTAGCCGCCGCCCCAGCCGCTCATCGAACCCCCTCCGCCCGCTGCTGCGCCACTGCCGCCCCCTGCGCCCGCGCCTGGGCCTGGGCATTGGCCTGGGCATTGGCCTGGGCCTGGGCCGCTTCCGCCGCTTCCACGATCTCCGCCTCGAACAGCGCCTCGGCGGCATCGCGCCGCGCCAGCGCGCCCGCCGGGCGCGGCCCGGGGTCGGGCACCCAGCTGTTCCAGCCCAGCCGCGGCGGCGGATCGGCGGTGGCGGAAAGCCGCAGCGGCGGCACCTCGGCGCCGGCGAGCACCAGATTGACGGCGAAGCCGGTCTCCAGCCCGAGGAAGGCACGCACCAGCGCGACCAGCCGGCGCAGCCCGGCACGGTCGGGCAGCAGCGCCTGGAAGGAGGCGAGATCGAGCGGGCCGATGCGCAGCACGATGCGCGCCTGCATGTCCCAGGCGCGGGTGCCCACGGCGGCGTCGAAGCCGAGCCGGTGGAACGCCCCGGGCAGCCGGCCGCGCGGCATCCGGCTCTGATTGTCCGGGCTCACGGCGAGCCAGGCGCCGGCGAACTGCACCACCTCCACCTTCCGGCCGAGCCAGTCCGACGCCAGCGCCTCGAGCCGTTCGGCCGAGCGCGGCCGGCTGGCGAGCAGCCCGGAGTAGTGGAGCAGCGCCTCCCGCCCGGCCGCCTGCCGCCCGACCAGGCCCGGGGTCGCGAAGCCGGCGAAGGCGAGCGCCGCCTCGCCCACCCGGTCCCGCCCCTCGGGCTCGGCCAGCGGCGCCAGCTCGGCCGCGCGGTGGAGGCGGTATTTCACCCCGGCGCGGGCGAACAGAGCGACGAAGCGCTGGCCCAGCATGTCCAGGAAGTCGGCGAGCGCGCGCGAGCGCCCGCGCACCGTCGCCACCACCATCTCCGAATACCAGCGCGGCAGCACGCCCGCCGGCCCGGCGAGGCCCATCACCGTCTCGCTCACGATCGGCGGCCCGCCCGGCCGGCCCGGTTCCACCGCGAGCACGTCCGCGGCGGGATAGGCGAGCCCGACCGGGGAGCGGAAGCGCATCGCGTCCGACGGATCCGCGGTGCGGGCGGCCAGCCACAAAAGGCGCACCGCGGCATCGAAACGGAACCGCCGCGGCCGCGCCCGCAGCGTCTCCAGCGGGCTGGGGCCGGTCACAGCAGCACCCGCGCCCCGGCCCGCGGGGGGAAGCGCGCCGCCCGGTCCGGCCGGCCGCGCAGGCGCACGGTGGTGCGGACGAAGGAATTGACCGTGGCATGCAGCGCGAGGAAGCGATCGAGCACGGAGGCGAGCACATAGAGCCCGCCCACCTGCCAGGCGCGGGGATCGAACTCCAGCGTCACGTCGAGCCCGCGGCAGAAGCCGCCCGCCCGCGCCCCCGGCACCCGCGCCGTCCCCGGCTGGGCGGCGACCGAGGCCAGCCCCTCGATCGCGGCCCGGGTCTCGGCCGAATCGCGCAGATCGTAGAGCCGCAGCACCTCGCGCAGGCTCGCCGCACCCGCCTCCCCGCCGACCACCGAGAGATGGCTGAGCGAGAGATGGGACACCAGCCGCCAGAAGCGCCGCTCCCGCAGGGGCGCGCGCAGCGTCGGCGTCGGCGCGGTGAGGCAGGTGATGCGCGCGATCTCGGCCAGCCCCTCGACCAGCCGCAGCCGCGGATGGCCGCCGCCGAAGGGCAGATCGGCCGGCAGATCGCGGTTGCAGCAGAGCGCATCGACCGAGAGCACGGTCTCCCCCGCGCGCTCGGGCGCGTAGTCGGGCACGTAGGGGGCGAGGAAGAGGTCGCTGCCGCCGAGTGCCGCCGCCGCCTCGCGCCGCACCGTGTGGTAGAACCCGCCGGGCTCGCCTTCCGCCGCCTCGCCGTGGGTGAGCCGGTAGAACGGGTGCCAGACCCGCTGGGAACCGTCCGGGCGCGCCTCGCGCACCCGGGTGATGTCCCACACTTCGAGCGCCGCCGGCCGGCGGGTGTCGGCCACGACGCGGAATTCGGTGTCGGTCGGGACCAGCGGGACCGGCTCGCAGCGCTGGGGGAAGAGGTTGACCACCGGCACGCAGCCGAGCGCCAGCGTCTCCGCCCCCACCGCGCGCTCGAGCTCGGGCACGGCGCGGTCGAGATAGAGAAAGATCTCCATCCGCGCGCCGCCCGAGACCAGCGTCTTGGCGTCCAGGCGGGAGATGTCGAAGAACAGGAACTTCTCGGGCAGGGCGAAATATTCCGAGAGCAGCCGGAAGCCGGCGAAGCTGCGCCGCGGCCAGGGAAAGAGCGATTCCTCGGCCGCGTACCCGGCCTGCGCCAGCGCCTCCGGCCCGGCCAGCACCGGCTGCGGATCGGCCGGCCCGTCGGCGAAGGCGAGGGCGATGGTATGGGCGCACAGCAGCTCGAACAGCGGCGGCGCCACGTTGGCCGCGCCCCGCACGAAGAAGCGCAGCGCATCGACCCCGAGCTTGGCGAAGCTCATCTCCGGGTTGGCGCAGCGCAGCCCGATCCGCAGCACCGCGACCGCGCCCGGCGCCATCGGGTTCGCCGGGGCCGCGATCGGCAGGCCGGAGAGCCGCACCGTCTCGATCTCCACCGGCCACAGCGCCAGCGGGGCGGCGGTGCGGAAGCGGCAGTTCTCCCCGCGCACCGACTCGCTCTCCAGCACCAGCCCGGGCGGGGCGCGGTAGGCGCCGCCGAGTGCGGCCTGGGGGGCGAACTGGACGATCGCCGCCGAGGGGACGGGGGCGAGATAGTGCGGGTAGAGCACCGACAGCAGCGCATCGGTGAGTTCGGGGAACTCGTCGTCGAGCCGGTGGTGGACCCGCGCGGCGAGGAACGCCGCCCCTTCGAGCAGGCGGGCGACGTGGGGGTCATCGACCGCGTCGGCGGCCAGCCGCAGCCGGCCCGCGATCTTGGGATGGGTCTCGGCGAATTCCGCGGCGAGCCGGCGCAGCGCCACCAGTTCGCGGTTGTAGTAGGGGAGCAGCGTGTCAGACATTCTCGCTCGCGCGCACGAACACGTCCGCCGTGGTGGAGTCCACCAGGGTGTCGAAGGCGACCGGCTCGGGCGCCGGCTCGGCGTGCATCAAGGCTTCCACCCGCAGCCGCAGCGTGCTGTCGAGATCGTCCTCCGCGGTGAGCAGGCTGACCCGCACCGAGAGGAAGCGCGGCTCGAAGCGGCGGATGGTGGCCTCGATCTCCGCCCGCAGGCTCTCCCGCCGCGCCTTGTCGGCGAAGGCGCCGGAGGTGAAATCCGGAATCCCGAAGCCCACCGCCGAGGTGCGCAGCTCGGCCAGGGCGGGCGCCCAGGAGCGCCACCGCCGCCGCGCGTTCAACAGCGCCTCGAGATCGCGCCGCACCGCCCGGCGCAGCACTTCCATCGCCTCCGCGACCGACATCGGCGGATCGCGGTCGGTATCGGGCGCGTCGTCGATCAGCCGGTCGAGCAGGGGGAGCTGGACCCGCGCCGTCTCCCGCCCGCGCCCGGCCGCTTCCCGTCCCCGCCCGCTCATGTCCCGAAGCGCAGGGTGGCGAGCGCCATCACGTCCACCGCATCCTCGTCGGCGAGGAACACCCGCCGTCCCGACCCGCGCACCGGCCCGCTCTCCGGCCCGGCCCAGTCCGTCTCCCGGCCGAGCCGCAGCGCGTCGGTCAGGTTGGTATCGTCCGAGCCGTAGATCGCCGGCAGGTAGACATCGCCGTCCGGCCCCTCGCTCACCGACATCGAGACCCGCCGCCAGTAGAGATCGCGCGGCCGCTTGGGGGGGTGGAAGACCGCCTCCTCCACCCGCTCGGTCGGGATCCAGAAATACTTGCCGGTGGTGGTCAGCACCTCGAAGGAGCCGGCGCAGAGATCATCGACGTCGCGAAAATCGGCGAAGCCGCGCTCCGCCGACGTTCCCGGCGCGCGCGGGCGCAGGCGCTCGATCTCGGCGCAGTGCGCCGCCGCGGCCGCGAGATCGCCCGCGCGCAGCGCCACGACGGCGGCGAGGGCCGCCCGCTGCGCCGGCGTCGGCTCGCCGAGGAACTCCGGGACCCGGCCGTCCCGCCGCAACTGCCGCCGCGCCATCTCCGCGCGCAGCAACTGGCGGAACTCCGCCACCACCACGGCGGCGGAGGGATCGACCTGGCTCGCGGCGTCCAGGATCACGTCCGCGCGTTCGAGATTGCCGGCGAACAGCAGCATCTCCGCCAGCAGCACCCGCGCCGCGAGATCGCTCGGCGTCTTCTTCACCGCCGCTCCCGCGGCCTCCACCGCCGCCGCCAGCCTGCCCGCCTGGAACAGCGCCCCGGCGCTCTCCTCGGTCCCCGACATCGCCATCCTCCCTTCGGTTGCCTCGATTGTCATCCCGCCCGGCGGTTCAGCGCGCGGCCGGGGCGGCGATATCGGTCACCAGCCGGAAGGTGGCGCTGACATCGTCGAGCTGGAAATGCGGCTGGAGATGGAAGACGCAGCCGAACACCCCCGGCCGCCCCGGCTTCTCCTTCACCGTGATCCGCGCCCCCACCAGCGGAAAGCGCGAGCGCTGCGCGAAGCCGGCGGAGACGTTGGTGTTGACGTAGCCGCCGATCCATTTCTGGAGGTCGCGCTCGATCTCCTCGGCGGTGCGGAACGAGCCCACCATGTCGCGCCCGCGCACCTTGAGATAGTGGGCGAAGCGCGAGACGCACAGCATCGAGTTGATCTGCGCGGAGATGCGCGCGTTGGCGTTCGCCGCGCGCGCGTTCGCGCCCATGAAGCGCTGCGGGTTCTGCAGGCTGCGCACCGCCCCCCACATCGCCTCGTCGGTGAAGGCGAGCGCGGTCGCCGGCATCAGCCCGGCCTCGACCAGCGAACGCTCCTGCCGGTCGGTCAGCACCACGTCCGGGCTGGGCCGCGTCCACACGCCGGGCGGATCGGTATCGGCCGACTCGTGGGGCAGATCGGTGACCACCCCGCCGCCCACCTCGTCGAGGTCGGCGCCGCGCACCTCCGCCGGCCAGCCGTGATGCACCATCGCCCGCACCACCACCGACGCGAAGCCGTAGGCGGCGTTCATCCACACCCGCTCGCCCACCGTCTCCGCACTTTCCCGGTAGCGGAATCCGTCGCCCCGCGCGGGATCGTCCGCCCAGGGCGGGCGGGCGAGGAAGCGCGGCAGCACGATGCCGACGAAGCGCACGTCCTCCTGCGCCGAGATGCCGCGCCAGCGCAGATGCTCGGGCCCGTTCAGCGCCGCCGCCGGATCGGCGACGGTGGCGAGATCGGCGAATTCGTCCACCCCGAGCAGCGCCGGCGCGGCACCGATGATGAGCGGGGCGAAGGAGCCCGCGGCGACGCCGGCGAGCGCGGCCAGCGCGCTCACGTCGTCGGTGGGAAACCCCGGCGCCGGGCGCGGCCGCACCTCGTGATCGACCACCAGCATCCCGTACGGCTCGCCGCCCGGGGAGCCGAACTCCTCCTCGTAGATCTTGCGGAACATCAGGCTCTGGTCGAACTCCGCGGCGCGCTCGAGGTCGCGGCAGATCTCCGCCCAGCCGGCCGCCAGCACCTTCACCTTGACCCGCGCGGCGGGATCGACCCCCTCCGCGAGCCAGGCCAGGCCGCGCCAGCTGCCCTCGAGCCGGCGCAGCCGCGGATGATGCAGGATCGCGTCCAGCGCGGCGCCGATCATGGCGTCGATCGCCGCGATGTCGCGGTCGAGCAGGGCGCGGCGCGCGGCCTCGTCCCCGATCAGCCCGACCCCGGCGGCGGCACCGAACCAGGCGAGCAGCGCCTCGCCCCGGCCGGCGACCAGGAACGCCGCCACGCGCTCCGCCGCCGCGGCGAAACGGGTGCCGAAATAGCGCCCGGCCAGCACCACCTCGCGCAGCGGCGCGCTCTCGCCGGCCACGGCTTCGCTCACCCCGCGCCTCCCGGGCGGGCGCCGGTCCCAGCGGTCCGGCGCCCCGCCTGCGGCACGCTCAGGCCTTCTGCGGAATGCGCGCCACCATGCGCAGGCTGGTGGTCAGTTCCTCCATCTGGAGCCAGGGCTGCAACCAGGCCACCGCATTGTAGGAGCCGGGCTTGCCCGGAATCTCCTTCACTTCCACCTTGGCCGCGCGCAGCGGATATTTCGCCTTCAGCTCCTGCCCGGCGTTCTCGTTGGTGTTGACGTAGTTGCCGATCCAGCGGTTGAGCCAGCGTTCCACGTCGGAGGCTTCCATGAAGCTGCCGATCTTGTCGCGCGCCATCACCTTCAGATAGTGCGCGAAGCGGCTGGAGGCCATGATGTAGGGCAGCCGCGCCGAGATGGCGGCGTTCGAGGTGGCCTCGGGGCGGTCGTATTTCTTCGCCTTCTGCACCGTCTGCGCCCCGAAGAACACCGCATAGTCGGTATTCTTGTAGTGGCAGAGCGGCAGGAAGCCGAGGTTGGAGAGTTCGAACTCGCGCCGGTCGGTGATGCCGATCTCGGTCGGGCATTTGGCGTCGAGATCCCCGTCGTCGGAGGTGAAGACGTGGTTGGGCAGATTCTCCACCTTGCCGCCGCCCTCGGCGCCGCGGATCGCGGTGCAGAACCCGTATTTGGAGAAGGCGTCGGTCAGCCGCGTGCCCATCACGTAGGCCGCGTTCATCCAGCAATATTCCGAATGGTCCTGCGATTTGGCGGCGCCGGTCTCGTCGTACGGCGCCTCCTCGTAGCCGAACTCGTCGACCGGCTTGGTGGCGGCGCCATAGGGCAGGCGCGCGATCACCCGCGGCATCACCAGGGAGACGAAGCGGGCATCCTCCGAATCGCGGAAGCTGCGCCACTTGGCGTAGTCCTGGCTCTCGAAGATCTTGGCGAGGTCGCGCGGCTTGGAAAGCTCGGTCCAGTCGTTGAAGCCGAACATCCCCGCGCCGGCGGCCGAGATGAAGGGCGCGAAGGCCGCCGCGGCCACGTTGGAGACCAGCCGCAGGCTCTCGATGTCATCGGGGTGCGCGGTCCACTCGTAGTCGCCGATCAGCGCGCCGTAGGGCTCGCCGCCCGGAGTGCCGAACTCGTTCTCGTAGATCTTCTTGAACAGCTGGCTCTGGTCGAACTCCACCGCCTTGGTGAGGTCGCGGTTGAGCTCGCGCTTGGTCATGTTGAGCACGCGGATCTTGAGCGAGATCCCGGTCTCGCTGTTCATCACCAGATGGTGCATCCCCCGCCAGGTTCCCTCGAGCTGGAGGAAGCGGGGGTTGTGCATGATCTGGTTGAGCTGGGTGGAAAGCTTGCGGTCGATCGCGGCGATCGCACGGTCGAAGGTGCGGGTGAGGTTCTTGTCGAAGGTGACGGTGCCGGACAGCGCCTCCTCGACCAGCGTCTTGACCAGATCCTGCGCCCGGTCGGGCTCGGTCTGCTTGGTGGCGGAGACCACCTGGTCGAGAATGCTCAGCCCTTCGGTCGTTGCGGCTTCGGGCGCGCCCGGTGCGGCCTGGCTCGCGGACATCGTCTCAGCCCTCCTTCTTGTCGAGGCCGAGCTGGCCCGACAGCGACTTCAACTCGTTCTCGTTCTGCAGCACCTGTTCGAGCAGCCCTTCGAGCTCGGTCGAACGGTCGACCTTGCTCATCAGATCGCGCAGCTTCGCCCGCGTCTCCATCAGGGCCTTGAGCGCCGGCACCTGGTCGGCGACCCGCGCGGGATCGAAATCGTCGATCGAATTGAACTTCAGATTGACCGCCATCTGGCTGCCATCGTCGTTCAGCGTATTGTCCACCTTGAGATTGAGACCGGGGTTCATCCGCGCCATGACGTCGTTGAAATTGTCGCGGTCGATCTGGATGAACTTGCGGTCCGCCATCGGGCGCAGCGGCGCGGTCGGATCGCCGGAGAAATCACCCATGACGCCGACCACGAAGGGGAGCTCGCGGACCACCTGCGCCCCCTCGGTCTCGACCTCGTAGGTGATGTGCACGCGCGGCTTGCGTACGCGGTTCAGCTTGTCGTGGATGCTTGCACTCATCGGCCGATGGCCTCCCTCATCCTTGGGCGGCCCCGATCCAGCGGGCCGCACCGGTGAAACACTTGTTTCCTGGGATTTTTGCTATCTCAGGTTAGTCCCCCAGGACGGCTCGGGTCAATCGCCTTGACCGCGGTCACGGTCGATCGTCTCTATTCCGTACGGATTCCGAGGCTGGTCAGCACACCCCGGCGCACCCCCTCGTCGGGCATCAGTTCGGCGAGCAGTTCGGGCCAGCTCATCCGCCCGCGGCGGATCGCCTCCTCGAGCGTGTAGGACAGCGGCGAGTTGGGCTCGCTGCGCCGGAAGAAGGCCGCGATCTCGGCCAGCTGGCGCAGCATGTCCTCGCGCGTCGCCCCGCGGGTGGCGGCCGGACCGGCCGCCGCTCCGCCCGCCGCGGGCCCGGCGTCGGCCTCCGCGGCGCCCGCCTCCTCCGCCGCGGGCTCCTCCACCTCGACCACCTCGGGCGGGGCGAATTTGCCGACCACGGCGAGGATCTTCTCCACCACCTCGCGCACCCGCGAGGTCGGCGGCGCATCCGCCCCGGCGCGCCCGTCGAGCGTCTCGCCCATCGCCACCCAGGCGGCGAGCGCCTCGCGCGCGGTCCGGCGCAACCGGGCGAGATTGGCCGGCGGCGCCGCGCGCATCCATTTGTCGGCCTCCTCGAACGGCACCACCCCGGCCTTCAGCCGCGCCTCCTTGCGCTTGGCATCGCCGATGCCGGAAAGCTCCTCGGACTGTTCGTACTGCCAGAGCGCGAACGCGCTCCCGTCGGCGGCGTCGCAGAGCGCGATCTTGCGCAGCGGCTGCATCAGGGTGCCGTCCGCCCCCTCGCCGTTCAGCCCGGTCACCGGCGCGACCCGGGTCGGCATCCCGTCCTCGTCGGGCAGCGGCAGCAGCGCGTCCCAGTAGGTGTCCGCCAGCCCCGCCATCAGGCTCGCCCCGGCGGTCAGCCCGACCAACCCCTCGCCGCGGACCAGCGCCTCGGTGAGCCAGGCCGCCACTTCGAGATCCTTGCTCTTCTCGGCCAGCACCTTGAGCGCCATCTCGCGGACCGAACGCCAGCGCTGCGGCGCCAGCGCCTGGTCGGCGTTGGGATCGGCCGCGTCCACCGCCCGCTCCGCGGCCCGCGCCTCGGCGCGGGCGTCCCGCAGCCGGTAGTAGAGGGACTGGGCCGAGAAATCCTGCCGCAGGTCGGCCCCCACCGGGCTCTCCCCCGCGATCGGCGCGAGCAGCGTCTCGAGATCGAAACCATCCGGCAAGACCGCCATCGTCCCTCCCCATGCACGCAAACCCGCGCGGCAGGCGCCGCCGGGCGCGCAAATTCGCGCACCCCTCTAGACAGACACCCTCGCAACAACCTAACGTAAGGGCAAGGGGGAGCTTCAGGAACCCCTCTGGCAGACCATTCCAGGCTTCGAGACGGAACTCCATACTTCGAGACACGGGGACGTCGGTGACGATCGCCGCGCGGCCCTGTATAGCGTCTATCCGGGGGGATGATGGCAGCCATAGATCTGCGGGCTCTGGTAGGGCGCCTCAACGAACACTGCCGCCGTACGCTCGAAGCGGCCGCGGGCCTCACCCTTTCGCGCAGCCATTACAATGTCGAAATCGAGCATTGGCTGCTCAAGCTCGCCGACGGCACCGACACCGACATCCCCGTCATCCTGCGCCACTACGACGCCGATCATGGCCGCATGATCACCGATCTGAACCGCGCGCTCGACCGGATGAAGACCGGCAACGCCCGCGCTCCCGCCCTCTCGCCCGACATCGTCGAGACCGCCAAGCAGGCCTGGCTGTTCGCCTCGGTCGAACAGGGGCTTTCGCGGGTCCGTTCCGGCCACATCCTGTGGGCCCTGCTCGCCGACGAGACCCTCTCGCGGCGGGCGCGGGAGGCCTCCTCGCAGCTGCTGAAAATCAACGCCGACGCGCTCAAGCGCGATTTTCTCGCGGTCACCGCCAATTCCACCGAGGCGGCGACGGCGACGCTCTCCACCGAAGGCGCGCCCGCCACCGGCGACGGCGCCGAGCGTCCGCCGGGTGCGGCCGGCACCGCAGCGCTCGACCAGTTCACCATCGACCTCACCGCGCGGGCCAAATCCGGCAAGATCGATCCCATCCTCGGCCGTGACACCGAAATCCGCCAGGTCATCGACATCCTCACCCGCCGCCGCCAGAACAACCCCATCCTCACCGGCGAGGCGGGGGTGGGCAAGACCGCCGTGGTCGAGGGCTTCGCGCTGCGGATCGCGCAAGGCGACGTGCCGGAGGCGCTCAAGGGCGTGGTCGTGCGCACCCTCGATCTCGGCCTGTTGCAGGCCGGCGCGGGGGTGAAGGGCGAGTTCGAGAACCGGCTCAAGTCGGTGATCGAGGAGGTCAAGGCGAGCCCCAAGCCGATCATCGTCTTTATCGACGAGGCGCACACGCTGGTCGGCGCCGGCGGCGCGGCCGGCCAGGGAGACGCCGCCAATCTGCTCAAGCCGGCGCTCGCGCGCGGCGAACTGCGCACCATCGCCGCCACCACCTGGGCCGAATACAAGAAATATTTCGAGAAGGACGCGGCGCTCACCCGCCGGTTCCAGGTGGTCAAGGTCGAGGAGCCCACCGAGCCGATCGCCATCGCCATGGTGCGCGGCCTCGTCGCCATCCTCGAGAAGCACCACAAGGTCCGCATCCTCGATGACGCGGTCTCCCAGGCGGTCCATCTCTCCGCCCGCTACATCCCGAGCCGCCAACTGCCCGACAAGGCGGTGAGCCTGATCGACACCGCCTGCGCCCGGGTCTCCATGAGCCAGGCCGCCGTGCCCGCCCCGATCGAGGACCGCCGGCGGCGGATCGACCTCATCGATACCGAGGTCGGCATCCTCGACCGCGAGATGGCCACCGGCGGCGATCATGCGAGCCGCAAGGCCGAACTGCTCGAAGACCGCGCCAAGACCGCGGGGGAGCTGAAAACCCTCGAGGACCGCTGGGAAGAAGAAAAGAAGATCGCCGCCGAGATCGCCGCCCTCTTCGCTGCCATCGACAACCCCGAGGAGCAGGGCGACAAGGAGGCGATGCGCGCGAGCCTGATGGAGGCGACCGCGCGGCTGCGCGCGCTCCAGGGCGAGCAGCCGCTGATCTTCCCGGTGGTCGATGGCCAGGCGGTGGCCGAAATCGTGGAAAGCTGGACCGGCATCCCCGCCGGACGCATGCAGTCCGACGAAATCCGCACCGTGCTCCAGCTGCGCGAGACCATGGAGCGGCGCATCGTCGGCCAGCCCCACGCGCTCGAAGCGGTGGCCCAGGCCATCCGCACCTCGCGCGCCAAGCTCACCGACCCGCGCAAGCCCATCGGCGTGTTCCTGATGGTCGGCACCTCCGGCACCGGCAAGACCGAAACCGCGCTGACGCTGGCCGATCTGCTCTACGGCGGGGAGCAGAACCTCACCACCATCAACATGACGGAGTTCAAGGAGGAGCATAAGGTCTCGCTGCTGATGGGCAGCCCGCCGGGCTACGTCGGCTACGGCGAGGGCGGCGTGCTCACCGAGGCGGTGCGCCGGCGGCCCTACTCCGTGATCCTGCTCGACGAGATGGAAAAGGCCCATCCCGGCGTGCAGGACGTGTTCTTCCAGGTCTTCGACAAGGGCCAGATGAAGGACGGCGAAGGCCGCGACATCGACTTCAAGAACACCGTCATCATCATGACGTCGAACGCCGGCACCGAGGTCATCACCAAGCTCTTCGCCGACCCCGACACCGCGCCCGACGCCGCCGGCCTCGCCGAGGCGCTGCGCCCGGAGCTGGCGAAATACTTCAAGCCCGCCTTCCTCGGCCGGGTGACGCTGGTGCCCTATTTCCCGCTGTCGGACGCCATCATCCGCCAGATCGTGGAACTCCAGCTCAACCGCATCCGCCGCCGGGTGTTCGATTCCTACCGCGCTTCGTTCAGCTTCGACCCCGTGCTGGTCGAAACCATCGCCGCCCGCTGCACGGAAAGCGCCTCGGGCGCGCGCAACGTCGAAAACATCCTCTCGCGCACGCTGCTGCCCGAACTCTCGGCCGAGGTTCTGGCACGGCTGGCCGAAGGTTCCTCCATCGACCGTGTCCACGTCGGCATGGATCCGTCCGGGTCCTTCCGCTACGAGCTCGGTTGATACGCAAGTTTCACAACGGAGAGCAAAGGGAGAATCTCCATGGCATGCTACTGGAAGTTCGGCGACGATGTGAAGGGTGAGGTGACGGCGGAAGGCCACAAGGACGAGATGGAAGTGCAGTCCCTCTCGTGGGGCGCGAACCGCAGCGTCTCCAACCCCCACGGCACCGCGACCAACCGCGAAGGCGCGGTCCCGATGGTGAGCGAGCTCAACATCGCGCGCCAGATGGACAAGGCCTCGCTCAAGCTGTTCGAGGATGTGCTCTACGGCACCTTCAAGCGGGAATCGACCTTCACCATGACCACCACCGCCTCCGGCAGCCCGGTGGACTATGTCCAATACATCCTGGAGAATTCCGGCCTCGCGAGCTATTCGGTCGGCGCCGGGGCGGACGGGGTGCCGCAGGAGAGCATGACCATCTCCTTCACCAAGATGACCTACAAGTTCAAGCCTGTCGCCTCCGACGGCTCGGGCGATTTCGGCTCCGCCGACATCGACCTCACCACCATGAAGAAGTAGGCTTGAAGAACTAGGCCGGCACCGCCCGGCGGTCTGCGCTTCTCCGCCCGCGCCCTGAACCGGCGCGGGCGGGAAGCGTGCTGCGTGGAAGCGTCCTTACCTGCGGACCACTTCCACCACCACCGCCGTCACATTGTCGTTCGCCCCGCGCGCCAGCGTGGCGGCGACCAGGGCCTCGGCGGGCGAAATTCCCTCGGGCGCGGCGACGAGGGCGGCGATCTCGGCCTCTCCCAGCATCTTGGAAAGCCCGTCGCTGCACAGCAGGAACCGGTCGCCGGCGATGGCCTCGCCGATCACCTTGTCGATCTCCAGGGTCTCCGCCTCGGTCCCCACCGCGCGGGTGATGACGTTGGCGTGCGGATGGTGCTCCGCCTCCGCCGCGGTGATCGCCCCGCAATCCACCAGTTCCTGGACCAGGCTATGGTCGTGGCTGATCTGGCGGAACTCCCCCGCGCGCAGCAGATAGGCCCGCGAATCCCCCGCCCACAGACAGGCGAAATGCCCGTCGCGCAGGATCAGCGCGACCACGGTCGAGGCGATGATCGAGCGTCCGCCACGCCGCTCCGCCTCCTCGCGCAGCGCCTCGTGGGTGCCGATGAGCCGCAGCCGCACCTGCGCCAGCAGCTGCCCCGCGTCCAGCCCCTCGGGAACCGCGGTGAGCGCCGCGGCGATCATGCCGGAGGCCACCTCGCCCGAATCGTGCCCGCCGGCCCCGTCCGCCACCGCCCACAGGCCGAGGTCGGGGCGATCGACGAAGGCGTCCTCGTTGTGGGTGCGCACCACGCCGACGTGGGTCATCGCCCAGGAGCGGCAGCCCGGCACGCTCACGGCGCGCTCTCCACCGGCTCGCGCAACATGGCGGCGAAGCCCGCGCCGTCGGGCAGGCGGGTTCCGCCACGCCACCCGGCGGCCACCCGCGGCCCTCCCTCGCTCCACCACAGGCAGGGATCGGCGGCGGCGAGCGCCTCGGCGGGCGGCGCCAACCCCTCCCCCACCCCCGGTTCGGCGAGCCGCGCGGCCAGAGCCTCGGGGGCCAGATCCTCCATCACGGCGGCGAGCCCCGCCGCCACCGCCGCTTCCAGCCACCCGCCGTGCGCCGCGACCAGCCCCGCCGGCGACCCGGCCGGCCCGCCGACGCGGGCCACCGTCAACGGAAAATAGCGCCCCACCCGATCGACGCTCGGCATCAGCGCGCCGATCGCAGCCTCCGGCCCGGCCAGCCCCGGGGCGAGCGCGAAGCGCCAGATCGGCGCCTCCCGCCACGCCGCCGCCCACCTCTCGCCCAGGATCGCCCGGCTCGCGGCCAGCGCGCCCGAGAGCCAGCCGTCCCAGGGGTCGAGGAAGGAGGCCGGCAGGCCGGCGCGCAGGAAATCCCCGCGCGTCGGCAGCTTGCCCCAGAAGCCCACGGCCACGCCGGCCGCGGCGGGTGCAGGAGCGGGTTCTAGTGCAGGACCGGGCACCGGAAATCCTGCAGGACACCGGGCGAGAACGGGTTGAACACCGAATTCGCCTGGATCGAGAAGCTCGCCTGCCGCACGCCGATCTGGAAGCTGAGCACGAAATTCTCCGCCCCTCCCTGCTGCGCGAGGCTGCCCTGGTTGAACAGCCGGAACAGCGCCCACGGGCCGGAGGCCTGCAACACCCCGGTCCCGCCCGGCGGTGGCGGGTCGAAGACCAGGCGGACGTGGTTCATCCCCGAGGGCCCCGGCCAGGTCACCGCCGTGCCCCGCGGCGGCCCGTGGGCGTAGGTGACGGTGAGCGCGCCCATTTCCAGTGTCACCTGCTTCGCCCCGTCGTCGAGCGAGAGCGGGGTGATGGTGAAGCTCACCGAAGGGGCGGTGCCGCCGGCGGCGAAGAACAGGTCGCGGATCACCGCCGCGCGCTGGAATTCCGCCACGTCCCCGGGCGAGACCGGCGCCGCCACCCCGTTCACCGCCTGCGGCCGCCAGGCCGCGCCGGAGGTGTCGACGAACGGGCGCAACTGGGTGTTGAAGAAACTGTCGAGCAGCCCGCCCGGTGCAAACAGATGCGCGAAATCGGCGAGCGGGATCTCGTTGGTCGCACCCGGGAAGAAGGGATAGCGCCCGTCCACCGCCTTCTGGCACAGCATCGCCGGCCCGCCGGCGCCGGTGAACGCCGCCGCCACCTGCTGGCGCGCGCCGCCGCCGCGCAGCGCATTGCCCGATACCGCGAGCGCTTCCAGCCACCGCGCCACCGGCTGGGGCGCCTGCGCCGCCTCGTTCTTCAGCATCGCGGTGGGATCGGGCCCGGTCACCGCCGCCGGCGCGGCCGCGCCCCCCGCCGGCACGCTCGCCAGGGCGGCAAGCTGCTGCTGCAAGGCGCCCAGCATCGGCAGCACGATGTTGATCGGCGCCCCCGGCCCGCCGTTGACGAACTCCCGCAACGCCTTGTAGCGCGCCGCCACCGCGCTCCCCGGTGGCGCCGCCGGCGCCGCCGCCGCGCCCCCCGCTCCGAGCAGCCCCTTGAGCGAGGCCGCGCCCCCCGCGAGCGCGCCCGCCCCCTGCGCGGCGAGCCCCGCCGTCGGCTTCACTCCCGGCGGCGGCTTGGGCGGCACGTCGAGCGTCAACTGCCGCGCGACGGAGGCCAGCAGCACCTTCATCGGCGACTGCGGCGAGGCCAGGATGAACAGCGCCTGGGAGGCCTGGGCGAGGCTCGTCATCGGTGCGATCTGCAAGTCGGCGAGCATCCGGTCCCACGCCCGCTCATAGTCCGTCTCGTAGAGCCGGATCACGTCGGTCTCGAGGTTCTGCGCCTGCGCGCTCCCCGGCGCGACCTCTTCGGTCCGCCCCAGCACCCAGCTTTCGGACGCGACCTCCTTCGTCGCCAGCGGCAGATCGGGCAGCAGCACGTCGTAGAAGCCCTTGACCGTGAAGAACCCCGCGATCCCCTCGGTCAGCGGCTTGCCGGACGTGCGGGTGAACAGCGGCACGCCGGCGCCGCCGAGCACGTTCGCCGGCACCCACGCCGGCACCGCCTGCGCCGCGGCCGAGGGGCGGATGCGCGAATAGACCCGCTGGGCCAGCGGCACCCGCGAAAACGCCGTCCGCGCCGCCGCGATCAGCCCGCCGTCCAGCGAAACCGCGGGCAGCGGCCCCGAAAGCAGCGCCACCAGATGCTGCCCGAGGTCGGCGCGCAGCGGCGCGTTCAGCGGCCCGGGATAGACGTTCTCCCAGTCGAGCTTCATCCATTCCTCGACCAGCGCGCGGTCGAGCGGCCCCTGCCCGCCCAGCATGAGATAGACCCGCGTCGCCTGGTAGAGAAAATCCGGCCGGTCGAGGTTGCCGCGCATCTGCGCCTCGAGCCGCGCGATCAGCCGCGGCAGCATGGCGTTGCCGAGCGCGTCGCGATAGACCTGCCGTGCCCCCGCGCGCAGCTTGCCGATCTGCGACAGGCCCCACGCCGCCCCCGCACCCGGCGCCGACTCGCCCGCGCCATAGCCGTAGGGAAGCGCGCGCGCGGCATCGAGCAGCGGGACGATCGGGCGCAGATCCCCGCTGGTCACCGGATCGAGCGCGATCCCCTGGGCCAGCTTGTCATAGGAGGCGAGCGCGGCCTGGCTCTGCGCCACCGCCGCCGCCTGCCCGCTCCGCGCGGCGAACAGCACCGCCCCGCCGCCGAGCAGCACCACGAGCGCCGCGGCGAATCCCGCCAGCCGCACCAGCCGCCGCCGCCGCACCACCTCGGGCCGGGCGGAGACCAGCATCGCCTCGCCGAAGATCACGCCCGACAGCAGGCCGCCCAGGAAATAGCTCCGCCCCTGCTCGGGCCGCAGCGAGGGCGCACGCCGCTGGTCCACCCCGAAGGCGCGCGCGAGCACCCCGGTCAGCCGGTCGATCGGCGTGCCCTCCTGCGTGCCCGAGGTGAGATAGACGCCGCGCAGGAACGGCGCCGGGTCGAGGCGGGAGCCGCCGAACGCTTCCTGGAGGAACTCCGCGAGCGGCGCCTCCAGGCTGGCGACCTGGGCGGGAAATCCGGCGATCATCGCCCGCCGCTCCGGGCTGCGCTCGGCCTGCAACCGGTCGAACAGGCGGGCGTCGAGCCGGGCGACCAGGGCGCGGAACTCGGCCCCGAAGCCGGCCACCGGCCCCGCCTCGCCGCCGCCGAGCGGGAACGTCGTCCCCCACACCTGCGCCCGCCGCTCGCGGTCGAGATCGTCGAAGAATTCGGTGAACCCCGCGATCAGATCGGCCTTGGTGAAGAGCGCATAGACCGGCACCCGCACGCCGAGCTTCTCGCCCAGCTCCTTCACCCGCCGCCGGATCGCGCGCGCGTGGGCGAGCCGCTCGTCCCGCGGGGCGGCGGCGATGTCGGAGAGCGCGATGGCGACGATCACCCTGTTCAGCGGCTGGCGCGTCCGCGTGCGCCGCAGCAGCGCGAGGAACCCCTCCCAGCCGGCGCGGTCCACCGCGGCGTCCGAATCCTGGGTGGTGTAGCGCCCGGCGGTGTCGATCATCACCGCCTGCTCGGTGAACCACCAGTCGCAGAGGCGGGTCCCGCCCACCCCGGCGACCGCCCCCTGCCCCATTTCGGCGGCGAGCGGAAACTTCAGCCCGGCGTTGAGCAGCGCGGTGGTCTTGCCGGCGCCCGGCGGCCCGATGATGACATACCAGGGCTGCTCGTAGAGATAGCCGCGGCTGCCCCGGGCCTTCTGCAACAGCGCCAGCGCGGTCTTGAGCTTCTCCGACAGCGCCGCGACCTCCTCGGCCGAGGCGGCCGCGGTGGGATCGGCCGCCGGCGCCTCCGCCACCCCCTTGGCGAGCGCCGAATCGGCCGCCTTGTTCCGCCGCGAGATCCAGAAATTGATCCCGAACCAGAGCAGGAAGATCACCACGACGATGGCGGCGCGCACGATGACGCCGGCGAGGAAGGCCAGCAGCGGCCCGAGGAACCACACCAGCAGGGCGGCGAGCAGCGCGCCGAGGAAGCTCAGGAACCAGCGGGAGACCAGGAACCCGATCACGGACTTCATCGGCCGTCCCTCCTCACTGCACGCCGTGCTCGAGCACGATTTCGATGCGCCGGTTCTGCGCCCGCCCCGCGGCGGTGGCGTTGCTCGCCACCGGATCCGCCGACGCCCTCCCCTCCGCCTGCAATCGCGCCGGCGTCTTGACGCTGCGCGCCAGCACCGCGAGCGCGGCGTCCGCCCGCGCCTTGGAAAGCTGGTAGTTGGAGGGGAACTGCACGGTATGGATCGGCTGGTCGTCGGTATAGCCGACCACCAGCACCTTGCCGGTCTCGGTGTTCAGCGCCGCGCCCACGCGCGCGAGCAGCGGCAGCGAGGCCGCCTCCAGCGTCGCACTGCCGGAGGCGAAGAGATTGTTGTTGTTGATGCGGATGATCGGGGTCGAGGGCGTGCCCAGCACCTCGACCTGGTGGCGGGCGATCTCGGGGGCGAGGAAGCCGCGCAGGCTGTCGAGCGCGGTCGGCACCAGCGCCGGCGGCGGCGGCGGCGGCGCGACCACCGGCGCGGCCCGCGTGATCGCGGGCATCGTCGCCGGCGGGGCCGCCATCATCGCGGTGAACAGCGCGTCCGAACCGGCGTTGAGCGTGCGCGAGAACCACACGAACATCCCGCCCAGCACCGCGAGCACGGCGACCACCGCGACCCACAGCGGCAGCCGCGCGCGCGCCGGCCGATAGGCCGCGTTCACCCCCCGCCAGCGCGGCGAGAGCTCGCCCGCCGCCTCGGTGCGCTGGCGCGCGATGATGCCGTAGAGCTCCTCGCGCAGCCGGTCGATCTCGGCCGGGCCGCGCGGGGAGAGCCGGTAGCGCCCCATGAAGCCGAGCGAGAGGCAGAGGTACATCAGCTCCAGCACCGGCAGCATCAGCCCCGGATTCTGCTTGACCTGGCCGAGCAGATCGAAGAATCGCTCGCCCGAGCGCACCTCCTGGTGGAAGCTCGAGATCAGCGAGCGCGTGTTCCACGCCCCCTGGCTGCCCCAGGGCGTGGCCAGTACCACATCGTCGAGGCTGGCGCAGAGCGCGTAGTGCGCCGGGCGCAGTTGTTCGAGCGGCACCTTGGCCTCCCGCGCGGTGGCCTCGAAGGTGCGCATCTCGCGCACCGCCCGCTCGCGCAGATCGCCGGGGTCGGGCGCGGAGAGCGTGTTGCGCAGCCGGGCCAGCAGTTGCAGCAGCGGCGCGGCGGCGGCGAGCAGCGGCTCGCCGGTGCCCTCGATCCGCTCCGCCCCGCCGGTGACCGCCGCCGCGGCACCCGGCGGCGGCGCGGCCGGGGCAGCGGCCGAAGGCGGTGGTGCCGCACGCCGGCCTCCCGGCGCCGGGCGGATCACCGTCCGGTCGCTGTCATCGGGCTCCGAGAAGGGGTTGTCGCCGCTCATCCCGCCGTCTCCTCCCGTCCGCCGCGAAACGGTCGCGGCGTCGTCCGATCAAAGCCGCTCAGCCGCGGATCGCCCAGAGTTCCATCTGCAGATTGGGGAATTCGCCCGAGACATGGATCGCGAACCCGCCCGAGGACTGCATATGCTGCCAGTGCGGCGAGGCGCGGTCGAGTTCGAAATAACTGGCTCCGGCGTAGAACGGGATCTGCCGCGGCGCCACCGGCAGGGGCCGCACCGCGATTCCGGGCAGCGCGACGTTCACCAGTTCACGGATCTGCTCCACCGCACCGATCTTGACCTGGGCCGGGAACAGCCGCCGCAACTGCTCGGACGGCAGATCCGCCTGCACCGAAAGCACGAAGCTCGAGGCGCGCAGGATGGTGCGGTCGGTGATCGGCCCCACCCGGACGCCGAATTTCCGCTCCTGGAGGGGAATCGCCACCGCGGTCTGTTCGATCACCGCCGAGAGCGAGCGCCGCAGATCGGCGACGACGGGGGCGAAACTGCGTTGCAGATCCTCGTGCCGGTAGGGCGGATAGGCGCTCGGCCGGCGCGCGGTCTCGGTGAAGGTCGCGAACTCTCCGGCCATCTGCACCAGCGTCGCGTAGAGATCGTCGGGGTGCACGTGGCCGGCGTCCGCCCAGTGGCTGAGCAGCTTCTCCCAGCGGTTGATCGCCTGCAGCAGCATGAAATCCGCCACTTCCGCCACCCCGCGCGAGCCCGGCGCGGTCAGCCGCGCGGCCAGCGCCTCGCCGCGCTGGTGCAGCATCCCGGACAGCTCGGCGACCAGACCGGCGAGCGGGGGCGCCGCCGCGGCGCGCAGCACCGGGGGGATCCAGCGGTCGTCGAGGCTCACCCGCCGGTCGGCCGCGACTTCGATCACCCGGGTCAGCCCGATGCAGAGATAGCCCGCCCGCTCGTCGGTCTCGAGCAGGTAGCGCAGCCGCAGCCGCCCGACCTGCAGTTCCGCCGGCTGGGGCGAGCCGGAGTGGGTATCGTAGCTCTCGAAGGCGCGCAGCCGGTAGCGCCCGTCGCTGCCCGCCTCCTCGCTCGCCGCGATCTCGACCGCGCCGGGCTGGCGGATGGGCGCGGCGAGATAGACCACGACGTTGCGCGCGCTCTCGGGCAGATCGAGCGGCGGTGGATGGTCGGTCTCCCCGGGCAGCGAAAACACCGTCCCGTCCTCGAACGCGCCGGCGGCGGAGGCGAGCGCGAAGCGCCCGGTCGCGAGCAGGTCGCGGTCGATCGCGAACTCGCTCAACCCCCAGGGATGCGCCCGCAGCGCGCCGGCGCGGGCGCGCACCACGCTCTCCAGCCAGCGGTCCTGCTGCTGGAAGTGCTGGGCGCGCAGGAACATGCCCTCCTGCCAGATCACCCGATTGGTCCAACTCATGCGCGGCCGCACGCCCCCAAAACGTTTCGTATCCGATCGTCGACAGTCCTTACCACCCCTCGCCCCGTCCCGCCATCCACGCCACCCGACCGAAAGGAAGAAAGTTCTTTGGTTCTTTCTTTCAAGAAAGAACAGGTCTACTTAAGTAATTCTTCTTTTTTGCAAAAAAGAAGCAAAAAACTTTCACTCCTTTTCGTTCTCAACCCGGTCCCAGCTTGGCCACCAGCCCGTTGATGGTCAGCGTCAGCTTGGTCGGTCCGCTCGCCGCCACCGGGGCCATCTGCCGCCAGGTGGAATGGTCGATGTCACGGAACAGCACGGCAATGCCGAGGAACTGCGTGCCCGGCTTCAGGGTACGGGTCTCGGGCAGGGTCTGGCCGGGTTTGACCAGGATCTGCTCGGAACCGAGATCGTCGGCCCCCAGCGTCGCCGCCTCGTGGTCGATCAGCGCGAAGACGTCGGCGGCCTGGAACTTGCCCGCCGCGCCCAGCTGGTAGATCCGCACCGCCACCGGCGCCGCCTTGCCGGTGGGGTCGGGGTTCTGGTTGGCACCGGCCTTGATGGTCAGCGTCAGCACCGCCGGCGGGGGCGGCGGCGCCGCGCAGGCGGCCAATGCCGCGGCGGGCAGCAGCGAAAGCAGGGTGCGGCGGTTCATCCTCAGGCCTCCTCGCGGGTCAGGTCTCGATCGGTCACGGCGCCGGTCCGGCGGGCTCGCGCGCGGCGGCTTCGTGTAGCGCCTGTTCGTAGGCGCGGGCGAAGGCCTTGCCGAACACGCTGTCGAAATCGTCGGCCAGCGCGCGGGTCACCTCGGCGTGCAGCTTCTCGAACCCGTCCCACGCGCGCGCCTTCTTCTGCGCCGGCACCAGGGACAGTCCACCCTGCTCGGCGCTCGCGCGCAAGGGGGCGGGGTCGAGCCGGGCGAGCAGCGCGCGGGCCGCCGCCTGGAGCGCGGCGACGGTCGCCAGCTCGTGCAGGCGAATGTCGCGCAGCGCGTCCGCCACCGCCGCCTCCGCGCTCATGTCGGTCCGCCGGCCGAGCCCGAGCAGGGCGGCGAGGGCATCGTCGTCGCCGGCGGAGAATTTCAGCGGGTTGTTGCCGCGGGCGCGGATCATCGTCTGCTCGATGCGGAACTCGCCCTTGATCTCGGCGCGCGCGATCAGCACCTGGCGCAACCCCGAGACCAGGGCGCGGAAGGCGCGGCCGAGCGATTCCATCAGCGCCCCGGCGTCGATCCCCGCCCCCCCGGCCGGCGCCGCAGCTGCCATGCCCGCCCCGTGGAGGAAGGCCGCGAGCAGCCCGCCCTCCTCCACCACCGGCCGCGCGGCGGGCGCCGGCACCGCTGCCGCGGGCGCGGGCGGGAGCGCGGGCGACGCCGGCGGCGCGAGCGGCTCGTCGAACGGGTTCGCTCCCGATGCGAGCGGCACCACCGGGGGCGCCACCGGAGGCGGCACCGGGGGTGGCACCGGGGGCGCCACCGGGGGCGGCGCCATCGGGGGCGGCGGCGCCAGCCGCTCCGGCGCACGCAAGGCCGAGGCGGCGGGCGGTGGCGCCGGCTTCGCCGGGCCGAGGTCGAGGTCCCAGTCGTCGGGCAGCAGGTTGGTGGAGGCGAGCGGCGGGCGGAACGCGTCGGAAACCGCCGGGGTATGGTCGGCCTGGGTCGGGCCGGCGAACACCTGCTCGCCGGGGTCGGGGGCGAGCGGGTCGAAATCCGCCGGCAGCCCGATCCCCTGCCCTGCCGGCGGCTGGGCGCCGAAGCCGGGGGAAGCGGCCGGCGGCGGGGCCGCCGGCGCGAACGGGTCGAGCGCGAACGGGTCCAGTCCGCCCGCCGCGGGGAAGCCGCCGGCGCCCGCGCCGGCCGCCGGCGCCGCCGCGTAGCCCGCCTCCTCGGCGATCCGCACCTCGATCTCGTAGGGACCGAGGCGCAGCCGGTCACCGTCGCGCAATTCGCGCGGCGTCGGCCCGATCGCTTCGCTCTCGCGGTTGAGGAAGGTGCCGTTGGTGGAAATGTCGCTGATCTGCCAGCCGCCGCCGCGGAAGGCGAGCACGCAGTGGTTGGTGGAGACGATGCGGTCCGGATCGGGCAGGATCCACTGGTTCGCCGGTCCGCGCCCGAGCTTGTATTCGCCGCCCGCGACGCGGCGGGTCTCCGGCGCCACATTGTCCGGGCAGCGCAGCATGGAAAGCGTCAGCGTCATCGGCTCAGCCTCCGATCAGCACCGTCGGGCAGCCGATCACGATGGTCCCGCCATGGCCGCAGCTGTCGCCCATGCGCGCCGCCGGCAGGGACGAGATCAGCACCGTGCCGGAACCCTTGGCGATCAGGTCGGGCGGGCCGACGCAGGTGCCCTGGTCGGTCGCCCGCGCCGCCGGGAGGGAGGAGATCAGCACGGTCGGCGCCCCCGGCGGCAGGATCGGCCCGCCGACGTGGGGCACCGGGCCGGTGAACATCGGGCAGACATGCATATCGGTGATCCGCGCCGCCGGCTGGCCCATCAGCTCGCCTCCGGCACCAGCCGCCCGGTGCCGCCGGCGGCGATATCGCGCGCGCTCTCGAGAAAGCGCTGCAACCGCAGCTTCTGCCGCGACGGGTCCGAGCGGACCGCGGCGAGCGCCACCGAGCCCGCCACCGCGGTTCCCGCCAGATGCGGCGCCGGCGGCACCAGCGGCTGGCCGAGCGGGGACATCGAATCCCCGCTCCAGAACGCGCCCACCGCCGCCCAGCACTCGGGGCTGCCGAAGCCCGCCCGTTCCGCCTCCGCCATCGCCGCCCGCCGCACCTCGTCCGCCTGCTTGCGCACCCACTCCTCGGCCAGTTCGCGCGCCCGCCGGTCGGGCTCGGCGAGATCGGGCGGCGCGGTATGGGCGGCGCACATGCAGGCCCACCACACCGCCTCCCGCCGGGGCAGCGCGTGGGCCACCATCCGGCTCGCCTCGACCAGGAAGCCGCCGCCGGCCAGCGCGGCGAGCGCCCCGGGCACGTCGGTGCGACCGGCGAGCAGCGCCGCGGCCTCGGCCGGAAGGTCGAGCCGGGTCGCGACCTCCTCGAGCGGGCGGGTGGAGAGTTTCGGCAATGCGGTCGCGCTCATCTCTCCTGACCTCAGTTGATCTGGACGATGCCGCCCTTGAGGGTCAGCATGCCGTCCGCATTGACCTTGGCCATCGGCCCCTTCAACTCGACCATCGCCTCGCCACTGAGCTTGACCATGGTGCCCTTGATGGTCACGCCGGAGCTGTCGATCTTGATCGAATTCCCCCCCACCTTGAGCTCGATCGATTGCGCGGCGCTCACCGTCACCTTGCCGGCGGAAGCCTCGACCGCGATGTTGCCGGTCTTGCTGGTATGGCCGATGTCCCCGTTCGCGCTCTCGGTGATCTTGCCCTGCGAGACGGTGATGCTGCGATCGCCCTTGGAAACGGTGACCCCGTGCTTGCCCTCCGAGACCGTCAGCGAATGGTCGCCCTTGGAAACGGTGATCGAATGGTCACCCTTGGAGACGGTGACGGTGCGCGCCCCGTCGGTCACGGTCAAGGTATCGTCGGCCTGCTTCACCGTCACCGCGCGGCCGTTGCCGATGGTCACCGTCTGCTTGTCGTCGACCTCGTAGGTCTCGGTGCTGCCGACCTTCACCACCCTGGTGTTGGTGATGGTCAGCTTGTGGTCGTGCTCGACCTCGGTGGTATAGTCCTTCTCGGCGTGCAGATAGACCAGTTCCGAGCCGATCGTATCGTCGAAGGAGAATTCGGAAAAGGTCGAACTGCTTCCGTTCATGGTCGAGCGGGTGCGGATGCCGCTCTTGTTCTTGTCGGAGGCGGCGAATACCGGCATGTTGGCGGAATTGTAGATCCCGCCCACCACCACTGGATTGTCGGGGTCGCCGTTGAGGAACGCGACCGCGACCTCGGTCCCGATCCGGGGCAGGAACTGCACCCCCCAGGTGTTGCCGGTCCAGGGCTGGATCACCCGCAGCCACAGCGTCCCGTCCGCGGTGGTATCGCCGAGGTGGCTCCACGGGAACTGCACCTTCACCCGCGCATAGTCGTCGGTATAGATCTCCTGCCCCGCGGGCCCGATGACCAGCGCGGTGTAGAGCCCGGCCATCACCGGCTTCGGCGCCACCAGCGGCTGGCGCCACGGCGTCGCGTTGGGGAAGCAGGTCAGATGGTTGGCGTAGGATTTGGTCCCGCCGCCGGTGACCCAGTCCACGTCGGTCGCGACATGGACCACCGAGCGGATGGCATAGGCGACGTTGGATCCGCCGGTCGCCGGATCGGTCGCCACCGTGAACTTGCCGCCCGGCACGGCGCCGTGGTTCCAGCCGCTCGCCTGGCAGAGGGTGGCGAACGCCTCCGCCGCCTCGATCCGCCGCCGCGCCCGGTTGTCGGACTCGCCGGGATCGAGGGTGCGCGCCGGCCAGTGATAGACGTAGCGGTTCGCCGCCCCGGCGGCGGTCAGCGTCGTCGCCTCGCTCTTGTAGATGTCCTTGGTGGTCGCGGTCGGGTCGTAGTCGTTGAGGTTGACATCGCCATACGCGGTCACCGTCGCCGCCGACCAGCCCACCAGCACGTCCGCCGCCTCGAGCCTGGCGTTCGCGGCGACGCCGAGCGCGCTCAGCGGCAGGCTGGAAAAGGCGGTGTTGGCATCGGCGATGACGAGGTTATGGCCGCTCGAGGAATGCTCGAAGAAGTAGAACCACCCCTCCTCCTCCATCAGGCGGGTGATGAAGTTGAGGTCGCTCTCGTTGTGCTGGACGGTATAGAGCCGGGTGGGCGGCGTGCCCTGGAGCTTGAAGCTGTACTGGCTGATCCCGGCATTGCCCAGCAGGGTGGTGATGATGTCCTTGGCGGTCTTGCTCTCGAAGAAGCGGCTGTTCTCGGTCTGCGACAGGAACCACAGCGCCGGCACGATCTCCGCCGCATAGGCCCCGCCCGAGCGCGCATCCCCCGCCATCACCTCGAAGCGGCGGATCAGACCGTGGAAATAGCGCAGCGGCCCCGATCCATCCTGTAGCGTGACCAGCGCCGGCTTGAACAGGACCTTGCTGGGATCGAGTCCGGTCTGGTCGGAGACCAGCCCGACCTCGATCAGGAAGGGCGCGCTGATCGCCTCCTCGACGCGCAGCCGCATCGGCGCCAGCACCGCGCTGCCCGCCGCGTCGCAGGTGAACAGGATGAAGGCGCTCGCCCGCGAAATGCCGGACATCTCAGCGCCCGCGCGCCCGGCGAGCGGCACGCATCCGCAGCAAGCCCTTCAACGCCTCGCCTCCGCGCACCGCCTCTCGCCCCCCAGACCCGGTGCGCGGGAAAGCCGTCCGCACCGGAACGACACCATACAAGCCCCCGCGCCACAACCGCAAGGCGCGTCGCGGGTCCGGCCGGGGGCACGGGAACCTGCCGGCGCGGGTGCATCATCGCGCCGGCCCGAGGGTGATGCGCCCGGCCTGGTGGCCGGTGGCGGGGTCGATCAGCACCACCCGGTCCGGCCCGCCGCCGTGCAGCGCGATCGCGAGCCGCGGCCCGAGTGCGGCGATGCCGACGATGCGGCTGCCCGCCGGCACCGCGAGCCGGGCCGCGAGATGGCCGGGCGCCGGCGCCGTCGCGGTGCGATCGACCGCGACCACCACCAGCGTGACGGTGCCGAGCACGATCAGCACCCCCATGCCGATCACCGCCGCCTTCAGCGCCTTCATCCCGTCCATGCCGTCTTCTCCCCGCCCGTGGTTGGGCGCACTCTGCGGCCCGTGAGCGACGATCCGCCCGGAGCCCCGCAGCCGCGCACGCTGCACTTCCCCGCCCTCGCCGCCGGCGAGCGCCTCGACCGTGCGCTCACCAGGGCGCTCACCAGGGCGCTCACCGGGACGCTCACCGGTGCGCTCGCGGGGGAGATTGACGGGATCTCGCGCTCGCGCGTCAAGGCGCTGATCGAAGCCGGCGCCGCGCGGGAGGAAGGGATCCCCCGCACCGACCCCGCCCACGCGGTGCGCGCCGGCGCGGCCTACAGCCTCACCCTGCCCCCGCCGGCACCGGCCGCACCGGCGCCGCAGGCGATCGGGCTCGCGATCCTCTACGAGGACCGCGACCTCCTGGTGCTCGACAAGCCCGCCGGCCTCGTCGTTCATCCCGCACCGGGCAACCCGGACGGCACGCTGGTCAACGCGCTGCTCGCCCATTGCGGGGAGACGCTGGAGGGGATCGGGGGCGAGCGGCGGCCGGGCATCGTCCACCGGCTGGACAAGGACACCTCGGGGGTGATGGTGGTCGCCAAGACCGCGCTCGCCCACGAGGCGCTCTCGGCGGCCTTCGCCGCCCGCGACCTCGACCGCGCCTATCTCGCCCTCGCCTGGGGACTGATGGCGCCGGCGGCCGGCACGATCGAGGGGGCGATCGGGCGCGACCCGCGCGAGCGCAAGCGCATGGCGGTCCTGGCCCGCGGCGGCCGGGCGGCGCTCACCCGCTACCGGACGCTGGAGGGCTTCGCCGGGGCGGTCTCGCTGCTCGAATGCCGGCTGGCGACCGGGCGCACCCACCAGATCCGCGTGCATCTGGCGCATGGCGGCCATCCTCTGGTCGGGGATCCGGTGTATCTGCGGCGGATCCCCGCCGCCGCCCGCACCCTGCCCGCGGCGCTGCGCGCCCGCCTGCTCGACTTCCCGCGCCAGGCGCTGCACGCCGCGACCCTGGGGTTTTCCCACCCGCGCAGCGGCGCGGCGCTGCGCTTCACCACCCCGCCGCCGGCCGATTTCGCCCAACTCCTCGCCGCCCTGCGCGCCCCCGACGAGAGCGGCTAATCAGGACCAGCGCGGTCCTCTTTCCTTGACAACCGGCGGCGCGGGGCGGTATGAGGGAGGAGTGATGGAAGCTCCGCGGACACCGGGCCGGTGTGGGATCGGGCCGGTGGTGGGCAGGTTACCGCGAATTCAGCCGTTTTCCACCCGATTGCCCATCCGCGGCCGGATTTTGCCCGTATAGTCATCGCAGGTCTGGACCGAACCGTTCGGTCGCACGCTGGACCGGCCCCCTTTGCCGGGACCGCCGGAAGACGAAAGGAGCCTCGCATGGCCTCTAGCGTCGTCAACCTTGCCCCCGAGGGCAATCTTTCGCGGTATCTCCAGGAGATCCGCAAATTCCCGATGCTGACCGCGGAGGAAGAGCTGGCGCTGTCGCGCGCCTGGCGCGAGCAGGGGGACGTGGAGGCCGCGCACAAGCTGGTCACCTCCCACCTCCGCCTGGTCGCCAAGATCGCCATGGGCTACCGCGGCTACGGGCTGCCGATCGGGGAACTCATCTCCGAAGGCAACGTCGGGATGATGCAGGCGGTCAAGCGCTTCGACCCCGACCGCGGCTTCCGGCTCGCCACCTACGCGATGTGGTGGATCCGCGCCGCCATCCAGGAATACATCCTGCACAGCTGGTCGCTGGTGAAGATGGGCACCACGGCGGCGCAGAAGAAGCTGTTCTTCAACCTGCGCCGGCTGAAGGGCCAGATGCAGGCGATCGAGGACGGCGACCTCCAGCCCGAGCAGGTGGCCAAGATCGCCCATATGCTCGCCGTGCCGGAGCAGGACGTGGTCAGCATGAACCGCCGGCTCGCCGCCGCCGACCACAGCCTCAACGCCCCCGTCCGCTCCGATTCGGAGGGCGAGTGGCAGGACTGGCTGGTGGACGAAAGCCAGAGCCAGGAGGGCGAACTCGCCGAGCAGGAGGAGCTTTCCGGGCGCAAGGCGCTGCTCGCCAACGCGCTCAAGACGCTGAACGAGCGCGAACGCCACATCCTGATCGAGCGGCGGCTGAAGGACAACCCGACCACGCTCGAGGATCTCTCCCAGAACTACAACATCTCGCGCGAGCGGGTGCGCCAGATCGAGGTGCGCGCGTTCGAGAAGCTGCAGAAGGCGATGAAGGCCGAGGTCGCGGCGCAGCGCCAGAAGATGACCGAGCGCGCCTGACCGGCCCGACCGGCCCGGCCAGCCTGACCGGCCTGGCCGGCGCGGGCCGGGGGCGCCGCGGCGGGGCGGTTTTCGCTTGCCGGGGGCGCCGGGCCATGCTGCAAGCGCCGCCATGAGCGCGCACGAAACCGTCCTGATTCTCGACTTCGGCAGCCAGGTGACGCAACTGATCGCCCGGCGGCTGCGCGAGAGCGGGGTCTATTGCGAGGTCTGGCCCTTCCACACCGACCCTGCGCGCATCCAGGCGCTGGCCCCGCGCGCGATCATCCTCTCGGGCGGGCCAGCGAGCGTGCACGAGGAAGGCTCGCCCCGCGCGCCCCAGCAGGTGTTCGAGCTGGGCGTTCCCGTGCTCGGCATCTGCTACGGGCAGATGGTGCTGTGCGCGCAACTGGGCGGCGCGGTGGCGGGGGCCGAAATCCGCGAGTTCGGCCGCGCCTTCGTGGACATCACCGAGGATTGCGCGCTGTTCGCCGGAGCCTGGGCCAAGGGCGGGCGCGAGCAGGTGTGGATGAGCCATGGCGACCATATCACCCGCCCGCCGCCGGGCTTTCGCACCGTCGCGGTGAGCGAGGGCGCGCCCTATGCCGTGATCGCCGACGACGCGCGCCGCTTCTACGGGCTGATGTTCCACCCCGAGGTGGTGCACACGCCGCACGGGGCGGCGCTGCTGCGCAATTTCACCCACCGGGTCGCCGGCCTCTCGGGCGGGTGGACGATGGCCGGCTTCCGTGCCGAGGCGGTCGGGCGCATCCGCGAACAGGTGGGCGGCGGGCGGGTGATCTCGGGGCTCTCGGGGGGGGTCGATTCGGCGGTCGCCTCGGTGCTGATCCACGAGGCGATCGGCGACCGGCTGAGCTGCATCTTCGTCGATCACGGGCTGTTGCGCGCCGGCGAGGCGGAGGAGGTGGTCGGCGTGTTCCGCGACCGCTTCAACATCCGCCTCGTCCACCGCGACGCCTCCGCGCGGTTTCTCGGCGCCCTCGCGGGAGTGACCGACCCCGAAGCCAAGCGCAAGACCATCGGGCGGCTGTTCGTCGAGGTGTTCGAGGAGGAGGCGGCGCGCCTCGGCGGGGCGGAGTTCCTCGCCCAGGGCACGCTCTACCCCGACGTGATCGAGAGCGTGAGCGTGAGCGGGGGGCCCTCGGCGACCATCAAGTCCCACCACAACGTCGGCGGGTTGCCGGAACGGATGCGCATGAGCCTCGTCGAGCCGCTGCGCGCCCTGTTCAAGGACGAGGTGCGCGCGCTCGGGCGGGAGCTGGGGCTGCCGGAGGCGATCGTCGGCCGCCACCCGTTTCCGGGACCGGGGCTCGCCATCCGCATCCCCGGCGCGGTGGACGCGGAAAAGGTCGCGCTGTTGCGGCGGGTGGACACGATCTTCCTCGAGGAGATCCGCGCCGCCGGGCTCTATGACGCGATCTGGCAGGCGTTCGCGGTACTGTTGCCGGTGCGCACGGTCGGCGTGATGGGCGACGGGCGCACCTACGACCAGGCCTGCGCGCTGCGCGCGGTGACCAGCAGCGACGGGATGACGGCCGACGTCTATCCGTTCGACGCCGGCTTCCTCGCCCGCGTGGCCGGGCGCATCGTGGGCGAGGTGCGCGGCATCAACCGGGTGACCTACGACATCACCAGCAAGCCGCCGGGGACGATCGAGTGGGAGTGAGGGCGAGTGCTGTGGGATAGAATCGGATAGCGCAGCGTACGAATGGCGACGTTAGCTCAGCAATACTAGTCGATAGCTCTCATTTCTGCTTTGCGCCACACTGCTTCATCGATGTGACCCCGCTTCCGCGATCGCAATTTCATAGGCGGACTGCAGCTGAGCGAAAATGGAAACTTTAGGTCGCGGCGCTCCAAGATGGAGATGCCGCAACTCGTCCATGAACTTCGACCAAAGCTTGGGGCCGCCTTTTTCGAGAATCTGCGCGCGCACGGAGAGTTCCTTCGAGGCCGGTGTGTGGCGCCGACCCCAGGCGCCCATTTGGGCGAGTAACGGGACAAGCTGAATGGCGGGTTCTCTCAGACTGTAGATCGCTTTCTGCTTGTGGGTTGGGTCGTCGCGGCGAGAGATAAGGTGCGCGCTCTCAAGTCGCCTTAACCGGTCGGCAAGGACATTCGAGGCGATCCCTTCCTCTGATTGTGTGAGCAACTGGCGGAAGTGGTGCCGATTTCCAAACATCAAGTCGCGGATGACGATAAGGCTCCACCGGTCGCCTAGCGCCTCCAACGTCAGGTTGATGGGACACCCCGAGCGGTGGGCGTTCATGGTAGGCTCCAATATACCGCTTGCAATATAGAACCGGTTGCACTATTCCAGCAACTGGTTGTTGTTCGCAATCAGTATGAGGCGTTATGATGAGAGTGCGCGTTGCAGGTTTTTCCGTCTCCCTTGACGGTTTCGGAGCGGGGCCTGAGCAAAGTCTCGAAAATCCGCTCGGCAAGCGTGGGCTGGAGCTGCACCCGTGGTTCATCCGTACGCGCTCCTTCCAGGCAATGTTCGGTAAGAGCGGCGGCTCAGGTGGTGTTGATGATGAATATGGGCACCGTTCGATGGACGGGTTCGGCGCCTTCATCCTCGGCCGCAATATGTTCGGCCCGATCCGCGGTCCCTGGCCGGACGAGAGCTGGAAGGGCTGGTGGGGTAACAATCCGCCCTACCACGCGCCGACCTTCGTGCTGACGCACTATCCGCGGGATCCGATCGAGATGGAAGGCGGCACCACCTTCTTCTTCGTGTCCAACGGGATCGAGGCGATCTTGGAACAGGCGAAGCTTGCCGCTAATGGTCGCGACGTGAAGATCGGCGGTGGCGTCGAGACGGTGCGGCAATATCTTCGCGCCGGACTAATTGACGAACTGCATTTCGCATTCTCCCCGGTCGTGCTTGGGCAAGGCGAAGCGATGTTCGCTGGGATCGACCTGCCGGCGCTTGGCTACCGCGTCACCGAACATCAGGCGACCGAGCACGCCACCCACATCGTTCTCAGCCGATAGGAATCCACCATTTCATTCCGCTGGGTGCCACGGAAGGCCGCGATTAACGGCCCGCCAAGTGGTGACGGTGAGGGGGCCATTCTTCGTCGGCCTCTAACGCTATCGTAAGTCTGACGGTATTTTCAGCTGGAGAGCCAATGGTGACATTGTCGGTAGGATGCGCAGAATCGAACCGATTGATGCCGATAGTCGGCGAAACCGCGCAAATCGCGGATCGTCGAAATTCCTCTTTGGATTCAAGAGCGCAAATTTCTGACGGGTCAGCGAGACGGTTCTTCGTGATGGACAGAAGAAATTTTTGCTTGGAATCAATGCGTTAAGATCGCTTAGAACAATCGAGTGGGAGTGAGGGCGAGCACGATGGCGTAAAATAGCGTGGCGCGGAACCATAAGGGAGATGTTGTCCCAACCAAGGCAGTCGATAGCCGCTACGCCACTCTGGCCCTTCGGCGGCGAATAAAACAAGCGCTGGGCGCACAAAAGCAGTTCGGCATCTTTTCCGATCGGAAAGAAAGAATACCATGACTCCCGCAAGGAAGGGTACGCTGAAGCCGTCCCGGAGCACCGCAGCGACCGGAAAGCAGCTTCATGGATTGACGGACGAGGAACGATCCGCGATGCGGGAGCACGCTCAGGAGCTGCGGGCCGCCGCGCGGCGCGGCCGGAGCGCGGACACGGCGGGCGGGGAAAGCGACCTGCTCGCGAAGATCGCCGAGATGCAGGAGCCGGATCGCGCGATGGCCGAGCGGATTCATGCCATCATCAAATCCAGCGCACCTGCGCTCTCGCCTGGAACCTGGTACGGGATGCCAGCCTATGCAAAAGACGGCAATGTCGTTTGCTTTTTCCAGAGCGCGCAGAAGTTCAAGACGAGGTACGCGACACTTGGCTTCAGCGACCAAGCGAAGCTCGACGAAGGCCACCTGTGGCCGATTGCCTTCGCGCTGAAGAAGCTGACCGCCGTCGAAGCCGAAATGATCGCCGCGCTCGTGCAGAAGGCGATGGGGTAAGACGCGCCTACGACGCCGCGGTCGACGGAATTTTTCAGCAGGAGAGCGGACGGCGGTCTCGCGGGTGCGGGTGCGGGCGCGAGGAATCGAGCGATTGATGCCGACAGTCCCTGCAACCGAGATGACCTGAGCCCCGACTTCCCGCCACTCAGAAGTAGACTCCGCGGTTGCCGTCAGGATGGTCCTGACGGTGTTTCTCGGTTCGGTTAGGCGCCGTTTCTCCGTCCCGACCTTCGATCTCATCGTCGCCGCGCGCAGCTTGCGTCAAGGCTGGCCGCAGGCCATCGCCGAAGGCGACGCGCAGCGGCGTGGACGCGGGCGAGCACGACGGCCGGACAGAGACGTATCGGCGACCAAGGCCAGGCATTCCCGGGTACAGTCGTCCACCACGCGCAGGACCCGGAACCAGCCGCCGTCCGTCAGCGTGTCGGAGACGAAGTCCAGCGGCCAGCGCTGGCGCGGCGCCTCCGCCATGACAGGGATGGGTTTCCTCGCTAGATTGCGGGGCGGTCCTGGGCAAGAGGCGCGGCGTCGGCATGGCAATCACACTCA
>DAHWFB010000088.1 GCA_027326105.1 Acetobacteraceae bacterium | reverse complement strand
CGTTCGGGCCGGGGTCCGCCGGGCCGGTCCTCGCTCGCCGCGGCGGCCTCGGCCTCGGCGTCGGGCTCCTCCTCGGCGCCGAGATCCCCCGCCGCCTCCTCGGCAGCACTCGGCAGCATGCTGGACTCCGGGCCGGAGGGGTCGGAGTCGCTGTCGCCCTCCTGGCCGGGCTCGTCGGACGGTTCGCCGCCGGTTTCGCCCTCGTCCTCCTCCGCTTCGCTCTCGGCCTCGCTCTCCGCCTCGGCGAGGTCGAGGGCGGCGAGCAGGCGGCGGGTGGCGCGGGCGAAGGCGCTCTGGTCGTCCTGGGCGCGGGCGAGTTCATCGAGCGCGCGCGCCGCGGAGGCGCCCAGATCCTGCGCCCAGAGGCCGAGCACGCGGCGCGCCACCGCCGGCGCCGGCTCGCCGGACATGTGCTCGCGGGCGAGCAGCGCGAGCGCCGAGGCGGCCGGAAGCTGCTCGCGCCGGGTCATGCGGTCGAGCCCCTCGGCCTCGCACTGCTCGGCGAGGCGGGCGGCGAGGTTGGCCGCGACCCCTTCCATGTGGCGGGCGCCGACCACCTCGACGCGGGCCTGCTCGATCGCCTCGAACGCCTCCCGCGCCTCGCGCCCCTCGGGGCGGCGGGCGAGATGGAGCGCCTCGTCGTGCAGCCGGAGGCGGAGCGCGAGCGCGTCCCCCGCGCCGCGCAGCCGCGCCATCTCACCCTCCGGCAGCGCGCGCGAGGGAGCGGGCAGGCGGGCGCGCTTGCCGTGCAGCGTCGGCGGGCCGGACTGGAAGGCGACCTCGGCCTCCGGCTCGGCGGCGAGGGCGCGCACCGCGCCGGCGAGCGCGCGCTTGAACCCCTCGCTCCGGCTCTCCTCCACGCCGCCCCTACCCCGCCTTGCGCAGCGAAATGCCGGTCGCGATCTCCTCGTTGAAGCAGCGCTGGTAGTATTCGGCGACCGTCGCCCGCTCCGCCTCGTCGCACTTGTTGAGGAAGGTGAGCCGGAAGGCGAAGGCGAGATCGCCGAAGATGCGCGCGTTCTCCGCCCAGGTGATGACGGTGCGGGGCGACATCACGGTGGAAATGTCCCCCGCGATGAAGCCGGCGCGGGTGAGATCGGCCAGCGCCACCATGCTCTCGATGCGCTTGCGCATCGCCTTGTCGGCGGGGTCGATGCCGAGCTTCGCCATCACGATCGCGGTCTCCTCGGCGTGGGGGAGATAGTTCAGCGTGGCGACGATGTTCCAGCGGTCCATCTGGCCCTGGTTGATCTGCTGGGTGCCGTGATAGAGGCCGGTGGTATCGCCGAGCCCCACCGTGTTCGAGGTGGAGAACAGCCGGAAGGCGGGATGGGGGCGGATCACCCGGTTCTGGTCGAGCAGGGTGAGCTTGCCCTCCACCTCGAGCACGCGCTGGATCACGAACATCACGTCCGGGCGGCCGGCGTCATACTCGTCGAACACCAGCGCGGTCGGGTGCT
This sequence comes from Acetobacteraceae bacterium, assembly GCA_027326105.1. Lineage (GTDB taxonomy): Bacteria > Pseudomonadota > Alphaproteobacteria > Acetobacterales > Acetobacteraceae > DAHWFB01. Next base: position 5,761 of record DAHWFB010000088.1, on the reverse strand, counting down.
GGAGCGCCCAGGGCAGGATGCCCTCGCGGAACTCGGTGATCTGCTTGCCGTCCTGGAGCACGATCGCATCCTTGCCGATGAGATCGATGCGGCTGATGTGGCTGTCGAGGTTGACGCGGACGCAGGGCCAGTTGAGCCGGGCCGCCACCTGCTCGATATGGGTCGATTTGCCGGTGCCGGGGTAGCCCTGGAGCATCACCCGGCGGTTGAAGGCGAAGCCGGCGAGGATGGCGAGCGTCGTCTCGCGGTCGAAGCGGTAGGCGGTGTCGAGGTCGGGGACATGCTCGGTGCGGACCGAGAAGCCGGGCACCGCCATGTCGCTGTCGATATCGAACGCCTCGCGCGCCCCAACCGAGATGTCGGGCAGGGAGATCGCCGGCTCGCCCTCGGGGCGCGGTAGGGGCGGAGGAGAGAGATTGTTCATCGCAGACCACATCCTGTCGTCATCCGGGAGAGACTACTCCCCGCCCGGGCGGCTGCAAACCGATCTCCGGCGGAGCGCCGCACGCAGGCTCAGGGCGCCGGGCCGGCGGCACCCGCGGGCACCACAGCGGGCAGGCGGGCACGCAGCGCGGCGTAGGCGAGGTTGATCTCCTTGAGCCGCTCTTCCGCCGCGCGGTCGCCGCCGTGGCGATCGGGGTGGTGCTGCTTGGCCAGCTCCTTGTAGCGCGCCTTGACCTCGGCCAGCGAGACCGGCCAGGCGAGGCCCAGCGTGGCGAGCGGCTCGCGCAGATCGCCGGGCGGCGCGGCCCCGGCGCGGTGGGGCGCCCGGCGGGTGAGCAGATCCTCGAGCGCCTCGGCGAGCCGGCTCTCGTCGGCCTGGCGGCCGAGCGCGCCGAGCGGCCAGGTCGGGCGCTGCCAGAGCACGTCCGAGTACCGCTCGGATTCGATCTGCGCCGGCCCCATGCCCTTGTAATAGTCCCAGGCGGCATTGTAGGCGCGCACATGATCGAGGCAGAACCACCAGTAGTCGCGCAGGCGGCGGCGCGACTTGGGCGCGCGGTAGCCGGCGACGGACGCGCACCCCGGCATGTCGCAGCAGCGTTCCGGCGCCTGCGGATCGGGAGCGAAGGCCTTCGTGCGGGAACCGGAACGCGCCATAGTCCCTTAAATGACCCGGCTCCGGGAGGTTGGCAACCACCGCCGGCGCGGAGCAGGGATCGATTTTGCACCTCTTTTTCGGGAGTCTCCCGCCATGACCGGCCGCGCCGAACGGATCACCGCCCTCCTGCGTGAACGGTTCGCCCCCGCCCGCGTGGAGGTGGTGGACGAAAGCGCCCGCCACGCCGGCCACGCCGGCGCACGGCCGGAAGGAGAGACCCATTTCGCGGTGACGGTGGTCGCCGAAGCCTTCCGCGGCCGCGGCCGGCTCGCCCGCTCGCGCGCCGTGCACGAGGCGCTCGGGGCCGAATTCGCCGGCGGCCTGCACGCCCTCAGCCTGACCCTGCGGGCGCCCGGGGAGCCCGGGGCGGAGTGATGTCGCGGAGCAGATTTTCTTCTCCATTCCCGGAAGCGCCTTGCCAACCTCGAAGATAAGATGGGAAAAGGGTGAAATCAGAGGGAAATTTGCTCCATGCCCGCCGAACCCGCCATCGACGAGACGGATCGCGCCATCCTGCGGCTGATCGCCGCCGACGCCTCGCTCTCGCTCGCCGAGATCGCCGGCAAGGTCGGGCTCACCCCCACCCCGTGCTGGAAGCGGATCCGGCGGATGGAGCAGGCGGGGATCATCCGCGGCCGTGTCGCCGTGCTCGACGCCGCGGCACTCGGCCTGCCGGTCTCGGTCTTCGTCTCGGTGGAGACCGCCGACCATTCCGCCGCCTGGCTCGCCCGCTTCGCCGAGGTGGTGGCGGCCACGCCCGAGATCGTGGACGCCTGGCGGATGAGCGGGGAGGTCGACTACCTGCTCCATGTCGTGGTCGCCGACATCGCGGCCTATGACCATTTCTACCGCCGGCTGATCGACGCCCTGCCGCTGCGCAACGTCACCTCCCGCTTCGCCATGGAGCGGATGAAGGCGGCGCCGGTTCCGGTCTGATCGCGCCCGCGCGCGGCCGGCCGCCTGGACCGCCCGCGCGTTCTGTGCGAGGGGAACCGCGATCCTTGCAGCCGGAGCCCGCGCGATGCCCGCCTACCAGTACGTCTATGTCATGAAGAACCTCACCCGCGCCTATCCCGGCGGGCGCGAGGTGTTCAAGGGCATCACCCTCTCCTTCCTGCCCGACGCCAAGATCGGGGTGCTCGGGGTCAACGGCGCCGGCAAGTCGACGCTGTTGCGGGTGATGGCCGGGCTCGACCGCGACCATGGCGGGGAGGCGTGGGCCGCGGAGGGGGCGCGGGTCGGCTATCTGGCACAGGAGCCCGTGCTCGACGCCGCCAGGACGGTGGGCGAGAACGTCGCCCTTGCGTTCGCGCCGCTGCGCGCAGCACTGGCCCGCTTCCAGGCCATCTCCGAGCGCTTCGCCGCGCCGATGGAGGAGGCGGAGATGGACGCGCTGCTCGCCGAGCAGGCGGAGCTACAGGAAACCATCGACCACCAGGACGGCTGGGATCTCGACCGGCGGATCGACATCGCGCTCGACGCGCTGCGCTGCCCGCCGGCGGATAGCCCGGTCGCCCCGCTGTCGGGGGGCGAGCGGCGGCGGGTGGCGCTGTGCCGGCTGCTGCTCGAACGGCCCGAGCTGCTGCTGCTCGACGAGCCGACCAACCATCTCGACGCCGAATCGGTCGCCTGGCTCGAGCGCACCCTGCGCGACTATCCCGGCGCCGTGCTCGTCGTCACCCACGACCGCTACTTCCTCGACAACGTCACCAACTGGATCCTCGAGATCGAGCGCGGGCGCGGCATCCCCTACGAAGGCAACTATTCCGCCTGGCTCGGCCAGAAGCGCAAGCGGCTCGCCCAGGAGGAGAAGGAGGAGAGCGCGCGATCGCGGACGCTGGCCGCCGAGCAGGAATGGATCGCCGCCCCCCCGCGCGCGCGCCAGGCCAAGAACAAGGCGCGCATCCAGCGCTACGAGGAGATGCTGGCCCAGTCCCAGGAGGCCGCGGGCGGGGTCGCCGAGATCGTCATCCCGCCGGGCCCGCGGCTGGGCCAGACGGTGATCGAGGCCGAGGGGCTGCGCAAGGGCTATGGCAACCGGCTCCTGATCGAGGATCTCGACTTCAAGCTGCCGCCGGGCGGGATCGTCGGCGTCATCGGCCCCAACGGCGCCGGCAAGACCACGCTGTTCCGCATGATCATCGGCGCGGAGGCGCCCGACGGCGGCCGGCTGCGGGTCGGCGAGACGGTGAAGCTCGGCTATGTCGACCAGTCCCGCGACACGCTCGATCCGGACAAGAGCGTGTGGCAGGAGATTTCCGAGGGCCAGGACGTCATCACCCTCGGCAAGCGCTCCGTGCCCTCGCGCGCCTACGTCGGCGCGTTCAATTTCAAGGGCTCCGACCAGCAGAAGAAGGTGGGCATCCTCTCGGGCGGGGAGCGCAACCGGGTGCATCTGGCCAAGATGCTGAAATCGGGCGCCAACGTGCTGCTGCTCGACGAGCCGACCAACGATCTCGACGTCGACACGCTGCGCGCGCTCGAGGAGGCGCTGATCGAGTTCGCCGGCTGCGCGGTGATCATCTCCCACGACCGCTGGTTCCTCGACCGGCTGGCGACCCACATCCTCGCCTTCGAGGGGGATTCGCACGTCGAATGGTTCGAGGGCAATTTCGAGGCCTACGAGGAGGACAAGCGCCGGCGCCTCGGCGCCGAGGCCACCGAGCCGCACCGCATCCGCTATCGCCCGCTGGCGCGGTGAGCGAGGGGCTGGCGCCCAACCCCGCCTGGTGCCGGACCACCGCCCGCCTCCGCCTGCGCCCGACCGGCCCTGGCGATCTCGCCGATCTCATCCGCCTCAAGGCGGACCCGCGCGTCTTCGCGGTCATGCTGGGGGGGGTGCGGACGCCGGCGGAGACCGCGCGCGAGCTCGCCCTCGACATCGCCGCCTGGGGACGGTTCGGGGTCGGGCTGTGGAGCGTGCGCGACCGGCGCGACGGGGGATTCCTCGGCCTCGCCGGGATCAGCCCACGCCCGGACGGGCGCGGCATGGGGCTGCGCTTCGCGCTGTGGCCGCAGGCCCAGGGCCAGGGGCTGGCCCGCGAGGCCGCCGGCTGCGCCCTGCGCTACGGCCACGAAAGCGCCGGGCTCGGGCGGATCGTCGCGGTGGCGCGGGCGGACAACTATGGCTCGCGCATGGTGCTGGGCGGCATCGGGATGCGCGAACGCGAGCGCTTCGAGCGCGAGGGGCGGGAGATGCTGCTGTTCGAGAGCCTGGCCCCCGGCCCTATCCGCTGGCCGAGGCGCGCAGACGGGCGAGCTGGGCCTTCATCGCCGCGAGCAGGGGCGGAATCGTCACCCCGTTGCGGGTGATCACGCTCGCGTATTCGCTGCGCTGGGTCTGGCGCAGGCTGGTGCCGGCCACCACCACGTCGAGGATCTTGAGCGTTCCGCCGGCGCTGTTGACATCCCACTGCACCTCGGTCGGCGGCTGGCCGGGCCGGGTCACGGTGGTGGCGACGAAGACGTCCTCGGCGTCGCGCGGCACCGCCCGGCCCATGGTGAAGGCGACGCCCTTGTAGGCGTTCATCTGGCCGGTGATGTTGAAGACGATCAATTGCCGGAACAGGGCGAGGTAGCGGGCACGCTGCTCGGCGGTCGCCATCCGCCAGAACTGGCCGAGCACGAAGCGGCCGATGCGATCGACCGCGACCGCCCCGCCGATGATGGCGGCGAGCTTGCGCTCCTTCTCCGCCGCCGACCCGGGCCCGTTCACCGCCGCCACCAGCGCGTCACCGGTGCGCTTGATGAAGGCGGCGGCCTGCTCCGTGCCCGCCGCCCGCGCCGGGTACGACAGCGCCGCCGGGACGGCGGGGGCGGTGAGCAGGAGGAGCAGGCTCTGGCGTCGGCTGAGCGGCATGGCGGCATCCTTCAGGGCGAATGCGGCGAAGCTGGGGCGAGGAACCAGGCCGGCGTGGTCGCCTTGTGGTCGGCGATGGTGCGGGCGATCTGGGAGGCGCGGTTCTGCTGGTAGAGGCTGCGGAACGTCGCGTAGGGGTCGAGCGAGCTGCGCTTGATCTGGCTGATGGTGCCGAGCAGGTTGGCGCGGGTGTTGAGCGCGCCGAGCAGCGCCGTCGAATAGCCGAACACCGCGGCCGCGTCGTGCGGCGCGCCCCATACCGCCGGGCTTTCGGCCAGCCCCAGGCCGAGATCGGCCAGCCGGGCGCTGCCGTCACGCAGGTCGGACGGGCCGAGCAGCGGCAGATAGAGATAGGGTCCGGGGCCGGCGCCCCAGACGCCGAGGGTGATGCCGAAATCGGTCTGGTGCGCGGGCCAGCCCCAGCCGGTGGCGACGTCGAACAGCCCGCCGACGCCGACGGTGGTGTTGACCAGCAGGCGCATCAGCGAGAAGCCGGCGCGGCGCGGCTTGCCTTGCAGCATGTCGTTGAAGAGGACCACCGGAGTGCCGAGGTTGACCAGGAAGTCGTTCACCCGCGCCCGGCCCCAGGCCGGCACGACGGTGGTGTAGCCCTTGGCGGCGGGGCGGAAGAGGTTCTCGTCGAGCGTGTTGTTGACCCGGTAGAAGAAGCGGTTGGTGGGCTCGAGCGGGTCGTCGTTCTGCCGGTAGACGGTGAGCGCCGCCTTGTCCGCGGCGGGCGGGCGGGTGGCGCAGCCGCCGAGCAGGGCAGCCGAGCCGGCCAGGGCGGCGCCGGCCAGGGC
>DAHWFB010000086.1 GCA_027326105.1 Acetobacteraceae bacterium | reverse complement strand
CGGGGGTCCGGGGCCTCAGGCCCCGGCGGGTCCAGGGCGGAGCCCTGGCCTGGCCTTTTTGCGGCACCCCGCCGGAGGGTTGTGGCCCCCGCCCGGCGGCGCCATCTCTGCCCTGCCATCCGGGGGAGAACAGCATGACGCCGCCGCTCGACCAGTCCGCGTCCACCCATGTCGGCGCGCCGCTGCCCCGCCTGGAGGACGAGCCCCTGCTGCGCGGGCAGGGAAGCTTCAGCGACGATCTCTCGCTCCCCGGCATGCTGCACGGCGTCTTCGTCCGCTCGCCGGTCGCGCACGGGGTGATCCGCGCGCTCGGCGCCACCGCGGCGCGTGCCCTGCCCGGCGTCGCCGCGGTGCTCACCGCGGCCGATCTCGCCGCCCTCGGGCTCCGGCCCCTGCCGCCCGGCCTCGCGATCCCCGGCCGCGACGGCGCCGGGCCGCGGCGGGCGGCGCGCATGGCCTTCCCGGCCGACCGGGTGCGCCACGTCGGCGAGGCGCTGGCCCTGGTCGTCGCCGCAACCCCCGCGCAAGCGCGCGATGCCGCCGAGGCGGTGGCGGTGGAGATCGACCCCCTGCCGGCGGTGACCGGGGCCGCCGCCGCGGTGGCGCCGGGCGCGCCGCTGGTGCACGAGATCGCCCCCGGCAATGTCGCGCTCGACTTCCACTACGGCGACACCGCGGCGGTGGCGGCGGCCTTCGCCGGCGCGGCGCACGTGGTGCGCTGCGAACTGGTCAGCCAGCGGCTGGTGGTCTGCGCCATGGAGCCGCGCAGCGCGCTCGCCTCCTTCGATCCCGCCGGCGGCCGCTACACCATCCGCCTCGGCACCCAGGGGGTGATCTCGATGCGCGCGCAGATCGCCGAGGCGATGGGGGTCGAACCCGCGCGGGTGCGGGTGCTGAGCGGGCACACCGGCGGCTCCTTCGGCATGAAGGGCACCATCCACCCCGAATATCCCGCCCTGCTCGCCGCCGCCCGCCTGCTCGGCGTCCCGGTCAAATGGACCGATACGCGCAGCGAGAGCTTTCTCTCCGACACCCAGGGCCGGGCCAGCGCGATGACCGGCGAGGCGGCCTTCGACGCGCAGGGGCGCATCCTCGCCGTGCGGCTGGCCGGCTTCGGGGACATCGGCGCCCACGCCACCGGCTTCTGCCTGCTGCCCGCCAGCGTCAACGCGGTCAAGAACACGGCCTCGGTCTATGCCACGCCGCTGCTCGAGGTCTCGACCCGGCTGGTCTACACCCACACGCCTCCCGTCGGGCCCTATCGCGGCGCCGGCCGGCCGGAGGGCAATTTCTACATGGAGCGGCTGATCGACGCCGGCGCCCGGGCGGCAGGCCTCGGCGCGGATGAGATCCGCCGGCGCAACCTCATCCGCCCCGGGCAGTTGCCCTTCACCGCCGCCTCCGGCATGCGCTACGACGCCGGAGATTTCCCCGGCCTGCTCGCCCGCGCCCTGGCACTCGCCGACTGGGACGGGTTCCCCGCCCGGCGGGCGGGAAGCGAGCGGGCGGGGTTCCTGCGCGGGCGGGGGATCGGCCAGTATCTCGAAGTCACCGCCGGCCCGTCGGACGAGACCGGGGCGGTGCGCTTCGAGCGCGACGGCACGCTCACCCTGATCAGCGGCACCCACGACCACGGCCAGGGCCACGCCACCTCCTTCGCGCAGCTCCTCGCCGGCGCGCTCGGGCTCGCTCCGGCCTCGGTACGGCTGGTGCAGGGCGATTCGGACGAGGTGCGCGCCGGCGGCGGCACCGGCGGCTCGCGCTCGCTGATGGCCGGGGGTGCCGCGGTGCTGGCCGCCGCCGCCGCGGTGGTCGAACGCGGCCGCGCGCTCGCCGCCGAGGCGCTGGAGGCGGCGGCCGAGGACATCGTCTTCGCCGAGGGCCGCTTCGCCATCGCCGGCACCGACCGGGCGATCCCGCTCGCCGGGCTCGTCGCCTGGAGCTTCGCCCACGGGCGCGAAGGCGCGCTCGACGTGCGCGAGAGCACGCGGGTGGAGGATTTCGCCTTTCCCAACGGCTGCCACATCGCCGAGGTGGAGATCGACCGCGAGACCGGCGCCGTCCGCCTCGCCCGCTACACCGCGGTCAATGATTTCGGCACGGTGGTCAACCCGCGCATCGTCGAGGGCCAGACCCACGGCGGGGTGATGCAGGGGCTCGGCCAGGCATTGCGCGAGCGCACGGTGTTCGATGAAGCCGGGCAGCTGCTCACCGGCTCCTTCATGGACTACGCGCTCGCCCGCGCCGACGACGGGGTGGCGATGGTGGTGGAGAACCGGCCGACCCCGGCGCTCGGCAACCCGCTCGGCGCCAAGGGCTGCGGCGAGGCCGGCTGCGCCGGCGCGCTGCCCGCCGTCATCAACGCGGTGATCGACGCGCTCGGCGGCCGCGAGATCACCATGCCGGCGAGCCCGCAGAAGGTGTGGGCGGCGCTGCGGGAGGGCTGAGGGCGGAACGCAGCGGCCTCCCCGCCCGCTCCGGCCACCGCGGCGGGAGGGAGGGCCGTATCATTTCTTGCCCTGCTCTCGCAACCGAACTTGAATCGCGCCGCCCGATTCGATACTATTCCCGTCAATTCCAGCCGCGAGAATACGCAGAAGGAGAGGCGCGGGTACGCCGCCAACGAGGGGACAATTCCGCCGGGCTGGCCGTCGAGTGGGTTGGCCGTGTAGAGGCCGTTTTCATGGGGATGGCTGTCATGAATCGTCGGGGTGTCTGGTTCGCCGTCGTTCTCCTGTGCGCCGGCTGGCTGGGAATTCCTTCCCGGTCCTATGCCTACAGTCGCAATTTCACCATCTTCAACGACACCACCGGGGTGATCAACTCGGTGTGGACCAGCGCCTTCGGAGACAAATACTGGCACCGGGTCACCGGCCTGGCCAATCTCGCTCCCGGCCAGCAGTCGAGCGTGACCTTCAATCGGCCCGGACCGTGCATCATCCAGTTGCGGGTGACGATCGACGGCGTGAACCATGACTGGACCAACGGGTTCAACCTGTGCTCGGTCAGCCACATCACGATCTACTACAACACTTCCACCCGGAACTTCACCGCCCGCTACCACTAGCCTGCGCCACCTACAGGCTGCGCTGCCCTGGCCGCGCTGTTCGGGCCGCGCTGTTCGGGCCGCGCTGTTCGGGCCGCGCTGTCCTGGCCGCGCTGTCCTGGCCGCGCTGCCTTGGGCCATCCCGCGCCCCCGATCCCGCGCGCGGCGCGCTGGCGGGGCGGCAGCCCGGCAGGCGGGGGCGGGAACCGCCCACCGCCCCGCCGCGGCCTCAATAGTCCACGCCGGGGATGTAGCTGCGCAGCGGCACCGCCTGGTAGAGGCGCGGGTTGGCCCGGGTCATCGCGCTCACCATGCCGGAGGGGCCGAGATAGTGCTGCCCGGTCTGGGTGTTGCGGAACACGGTCGAACCCTGGATCACCGAATGGATGAAATACTGCGCCCCGGCGTGGGTCGCGTTGGTCATCGCCTGGTTCGCCGCCTCGTGGCTCTGGAACTGGCTCTGCATCTGGGCCATGAAGGCGTTGTGGCTGGCGGTCAGCGCCGCCGAATTCTGCTGCGCCATCGCGTTGGTCAGCCGGTTCTGCGCGCGCATCTCCGCGGCGATCACCTTCTCGTTCAGCTTGACCGAGGCCATGATGGCCATCGCGGTCGGCCAGAACCTGGCGAACAGCGCAACCGGGGCGCGGACATCGCTCAGCAGGGAGTACGTCCACAGGCCCATCGGCGGTAGCACCCGGGGGATCTGCACGATCGCGGATTCCTCCATCGGGATCCCCCGCGGGTTGACGAACTCGAACCGCACATACCAGCGCGCGACCGGCTGGGAGGGGGTCTGGAACTGCGGCGGAATCGGAAGCCGCTTTTCCTGCAACACCCGCAGCAGGCGGAATCCGGAGCCGCCGCCCCAGGCGTTCTCGATGGCGAGCAGGTCCCCCACCGGATCGGGTGAGAGAACGGCCTGCGGCAGCTTCGGCGGTGGCGGCGGCGGAATGGCGTGCATCGCGTCGAACCGCCGCATCCGGCGGTCGTTGGCCGCCGCCTGGCCGCGCGGATCGATGACCAGGATGGCCCCGCCCGCGGTGATGGACATCGGGGTCCTGGCGTGCGGATAGACGATCTGGAACGACCCTTCGCCCACCTTGCGCAGCACCCACCCCGCCGGCACGCCGACGCTGCCCGAGCCATCCCGGAACCGCTGGCGGGTGAGCGGCAGGGCCGGCGCCCCGCCGTTGGCGATCGCCTCGAGATCGGCCAGGTGCTGCATCAGCGGCCCGATGGTGGCGCGGAACCGCTCGGCCCGGTCGAACAGCAGCGCCCCGTGCGGCCCCTTGCCCGGAATGTCGGCGGCCAGGATCAGCCCGAGCACCTTCCCATGGGCCGTGGTCTCCGAGAAGAAGGCGAAGGTGGCAAGCCCGCCCTTGGCCACCACCACCTTGGCGAGCACGGGCCTGGCCCCGAAATAGGCGTGCGCCCGGCGCAGCATGTCGATCAGCGCCGCCTTGGCCGAGGTGTCGGAGGCCGGCAGCGCGCCCGTGATCAGCCGCCCGCCGGAGGGGTTGTCAAAGGTCGTGAACCCGCCCGCCGCCGGTGCCGCCGTCACTGCCGCCGCCGCTGTCGCCGCCGCCGCAGCCGCCGCCAGCCCGGCGCCGAACAACACCGCCGCGCCCAGCACCCCGATCGGTCTCATGCTTCGCGCTCCTCGCACACGGCGCCGGTTTCACTCCCGCCCACCGCCGCGCCGGGCCCGCGCGAGCAGCGGGGGAAAGGCTAGCAGAACCACCCCCGCCGCCGCCATCGCTTCTTCGACGAGGGTGGCGAAGACGACATCGAGCGCCGGGTCGGTCACCCGCACCACCGCGATCAGCCCCGGAATCACCAGCCCGCCGAGGAACCACCACAGCAGCCGGCTTCCCGCCAGGTTTCGCTTGTGCCCGAACCCGCTTTCATGTTCTTTCTCCGTTCATGGCAGCGCTCTCTTTCCCCACCTCCCCGACCGATCGGCTCGCCAGCATCCTCGCGCTGCTCTGCCGTGCCGTCGCCGCCCAGTCCGACCCCTGGTACCCCCAGCGCCTCGCCGCCGCCGGCTTCGCCGGCCTGCGTCTCCTCCCGCCGCCGCTC
>DAHWFB010000081.1 GCA_027326105.1 Acetobacteraceae bacterium | reverse complement strand
GAACATTGGATTGGCAATTGTAAGTCCAATTACTGATTTGTTTACCGAAGGGAAAGCGCTGGATCTGGGATTGGCGGCAACCGCCGGTGGTCTAAACAATTACATAAAGAGTACGCAGCAGAATGCAAATCAGAATGCCCTTGTCGCCAGAAATCCGAATGACGGAAAATCCCCGGCAACTGTCACCTCAGGTCAATATGCCGGCCTGAAAGGGCAAGTTAATCTGCAATTTTCAGACTATTTTGGCGCTGGAGCTTTGGCGTCCGTGACCACGCTACTCACCGCCATATCCATTTCAGGCGCCATCCGTAGCAGCATCAGCGAAGTCGTCAAGCGTCATGCAGACGACTATAGCAACAGCTTCGCGGCCATCCCGTCCGACGCACCGGTGCCCCTCCCGACTGGTGTCAAGCCTGGTGCCGCCGGGCCGACCCTCGCTGTCGTGATCGGACCCGAAGGCGCTAACCCCGACCCCAAAGTGCAAACCTTGGACTTCAAGGCGGATACTCTCGGTCGCGTGCGTGTCCGCTTTCCCTGGGATCCCGGACCGTCTCCGGTCAATCAGGCTCCGAACGGCCCAACTTGGGATAGCCCCGACGCCGACGACGCCTACGCCTCGGACCGCAACACCTGCTGGGTCCGCGTTTCCGAAGGCTGGGCCGGGCACAATTACGGCACCCAATTCATCCCGCGCATCGGCGAGGAGGTCATCGTTAGCTTCCTCGACGGCGACCCGGATCGTCCGATCATCACCGGGCGCGTCTACAACGCCGACCAGGGCCATTCGAACCTGCCCCTGCCGAGCTTCAATCCATCGGATCCGAATTACCGGATCGCCGTGGACAGCACCCTGAACAGCCTGCTCGACCCCACCATCGCACCGCCCTACAATTGCAGCGGCATCAAGACCCGCAGCACCTTCAAGCCGAAGGACAAGCCCGAGGGCTATCACCTGCTCCGCTTCGACGACACCTACGGCTCCGAACAGCTCCTGCTGCGCTCGCAGGGGCGGCTTGATGTCACCGCTCTGCACATGTCCTACGAGACCACCTACGGCGATCGTCACCTGCTGGTGAAGCCCTGGCTCGACGAGAAGAAATCCCCGCACGGGGGCAACGCCTTCACCACCATCTCCGGCGATTTCGATGTCCATGTCGGCGGCAGCCGCCTGGAGAAGGTGGAGAAGAACGAGCAACTCGACGTCGTCGGCGACACGCTGTTCGATCTCCAGGGCAATTTCGCCGCCATGGTCGGCAAGACGCTGACCCTGAACGCCGGCACCATCGTCATCGAGGCGTCCAAGAAAATCTCGCTCAAGGTGGGCGGAAGCTCGGTCGTGCTCACCCCCTGCGGCGTCTATATCGACGGTTGCACGGTCTTTGTGAATTGCGGCGGCTCGCCCGATTCGGCGGCCGACCAGACATTGACCACTCTCGCCGACGCCGAGGCCGCCCAGCCCGGCGACCCCTGGGGCTGCTGGCTCAAGCCATCGCCGCCCGCTCCGGGCGGTGGCGGCGGCCCGCCGCCCACCCAGCCGGTGCCCGCCCAGCACGCGCCGCCCACCACCGATTGCGGCGACACGCTCTGCGTCGATCCCGGCGGCTCCGCGGTCTCGCAGCCATGAGCGCCCGCCCGCCGCCGCCCGGCCACCCCGACCATCGCGACTGGCTGCTGGTCGAGGCCGACGATACCGCCCATGCCGAAGGCGTGCTCGCCGCCCTTTGCGACATCTTCGCGACCAGGGCGGGCCGCGCCATGTTGCGCGCGCTTTACGCCAGCGGCCGCGCCGCCCGCATCGCCCGCCCCGCCCCTACCTCGCCGCCCAACGCCTCCGCCCGCCCCGCCGACCTCGCCGCCGCCACCGCCGCCGGCCGGCCCACCGGCCAGACCGCCCCCGACGGCGCGCCGCTGCTCGGCACCGGCGCCGGCTCGGACAGTCTGATCGCCTTCGACGCGGCGGACTGGCCCAACCCGACCGCACCGCAATGGGCGAGCGCGGATGCGCTGCTCTTCGCCCTGCTCGCCGAGGCCGCCCGCCAGGTGCAGGGCGCGGCCGAGCCGCTGGGCTTCGTCGAGGCCGCCGCCGCCGAGGCCGCGGGCGAGGCGCTCGCGCACTATCTCGCCGAACGCGGCCTGCCGCCCATTACCCGGCCGCCGCCATGAGTGCGGCGGTGATGAGCGCGCCCGGCGGAGATCTCGCGCTCCGCTGCCACCCGGGCCGCGCCGGCGCCTGCCTGACCTTCGCCTATGCGGTCGAGAATCTCGCCGCCGTCGATCTTTTTGTGATGGACGCGATCGCGATCCCCGGCCCGGAGGGGGAAGCGGCGGCGGCGGACGATCAGGCGGTGGTCATCGTGCTCGCGCCGGGCGGGGAGGCGCTGCTCGGCAAGTTCCCCGCCCCCCTGCCGCCGGACCGGCGCATCGCGGTCCCGGTCGTCCCGCTCGCCCGCCGCCTCGCCCCGGGCGCGAGCCTCGATCGCCAGCTCGCCGTGCCGCTGCCGCTCGCCGAAACCAGTCCCTATTTCGCCGACCTCACGCTGCGCCAGTATGAGCCGGTGGATCTCCTCGCGGTTGTCTTCACGATCGGCTTCTGGCGGGAAAAAGAGGCCGGCATCGCCGCCGTGCCGGTGGAGGAACTGCCCGACTTCTGGCGGGTCGGCGGCCGGCGGCCGCTCCAGAGCGCACACACCGCCCGCCAGCGCTTCCCGGTCAAGGGGTTGCAACTCTTCAAGCGGCTCGACGCCTTTCCCCGCCCGGCGCGGGGATGATGCGGCCGGACCGGTCGGCGCATGGCGGCGCGCGCCGCGACGGATCCTTCCATCCGGCCCGCTTCCCCGCCCGCTTCGGGGCGGGCCGTGTTGCGCGGGCGAAATCGCTATGGTAGAGGCCGCGCGCAATGAGGGCGGCGCAGGCACGGCACCAGGCGGGCCGGCGGCGCTGGAGCGGGACAGGGAAGCGGGGCAGGTCTTGGCGAGCGGGGCGAGTGTCGCGGGTGGGCAGATGGTCGAGCGCTATGCGCAGGCGCTCTACGACCACGCCGCCGAAGTGCATGCGCTCGACCGCACCATCGAGGAGATGGCCGCCCTTGGCAGGCTGATCGGCGAGAGCCCGCAGTTGCGGCGGGTGTTGGATAGCCCGCTGCTCGACGTGCGCGAAGGCAGCCGGGCGGTACTCGCGGTGCTCGACGAGCAGGGGTTCGGCAAGATCGTGCATGATTTCGTCGGGGTGGTGGCGGCCAACCGGCGGCTGGGCGCGCTCGGCCACATGGTTGCCGCCTTCGCGGCGCTGGTGGCGGAAAAGCGGGGCGTGGTTTCCGCCCATGTCGCGACCGCCCATCCGCTGACCGATCTGCAGCGCACCCAGCTGCTCGCCCGGCTGACCGAGGCGGGGTATGGCAATGTCCATGTCCGCGAGACGGTCGACCCCGCGCTGCTCGGGGGCATGGTGCTGCGCATCGGCGCACAGCTCTATGATTCCAGTCTCAAGTCCCGGCTGCAACGGTTGCAGCACGCCATGAAGGGAGCCGCCTGATGGAGATCCGCCCCGCTGAGATCTCGGAAATTCTCAAGAAGCAGATCGCGAGCTTCGACACCGAGGCGGATATCGCCGAGACCGGCCAGGTGCTGAGCGTGGGGGATGGTATCGCCCGCGTGTTCGGCCTGCAGAACGTCATGTCCGGCGAGATGGTGGAATTTCCCGGCGCGGGCATCCGCGGCATGGCGCTCAACCTCGAGACCGACAATGTCGGCGTGGTGATCTTCGGCGACGACCGGCGGGTGCGCGAGGGCGACACGGTGAGCCGCACCGGCTCGATCGTGGAGGTGCCCGTGGGGAAGGGGCTGCTCGGGCGGGTGGTCGATGGTCTCGGCCAGCCGATCGACGGCAAGGGGCCGGTCGCGGGCGAGGAGCGCCGGCGCGTCGAGGTCAAGGCGCCGGGCATCATCGCGCGCAAGTCGGTGCATGAGCCGATGCAGACCGGGCTGAAGGCGATCGACGCGCTGATCCCGATCGGGCGCGGCCAGCGCGAGCTGATCATCGGGGACCGCCAGACCGGCAAGACGGCGGTGATCATCGACACCATCATCAACCAGAAGGGCATCAACGCCTCGGGCGACGAGAAGCGCAAGCTCTACTGCATCTATGTCGCGGTGGGGCAGAAGCGCTCCACGGTGGCGCAGTTGGTGCGCACGCTCGAAGAGAACGGGGCGATGGAATATTCCATCGTCGTCGCCGCCACCGCTTCGGACCCGGCGCCGATGCAGTTCCTCGCGCCGTATACCGGCTGTACCATGGGCGAGTATTTCCGCGACAACGGTATGCACGCGGTGATCTTCTACGACGATCTGTCCAAGCAGGCGGTTTCCTATCGGCAGATGTCGCTCCTGCTGCGTCGTCCGCCGGGGCGGGAGGCCTATCCGGGTGACGTGTTCTACCTTCATTCGCGCCTGCTGGAGCGTGCGGCGAAGATGTCCGACGAGTTGGGCGCGGGAAGCCTGACCGCTCTGCCGGTGATCGAGACCCAGGCGGGCGATGTTTCGGCCTATATTCCGACCAACGTGATTTCCATCACGGACGGCCAGATCTTCCTCGAGACGGAACTGTTCTTCAAGGGCATCCGTCCGGCGGTGAACGTGGGGCTTTCGGTTTCGCGGGTGGGCTCGGCGGCGCAGATCAAGGCGATGAAGCAGGTCGCCGGGCGCATCAAGCTGGAACTCGCGCAGTACCGCGAAATGGCGGCCTTCGCGCAATTCTCCTCCGACCTCGATGCCGCGACGCAGAAACTGCTCGCGCGCGGTGCGCGGCTGACCGAACTGCTCAAGCAGCCGCAGTATCGGCCGCTGCCGGTGGAAGAGCAGGTGGTGGCGATTTTCGCCGGCGTGCGCGGCTATCTCGACGGGCTGGCGGTGGAGAAGATCGGCCGCTTCGAGGCCGGCTTGATGACCGAGATCCGCGCCCGCGGGAGCGATATTCTCATCGCGATCCGCGACGACCGCGAGATCAAGCCCGAGACGGAGAAGAAGCTCGTCGCCTTCATCGACGCGTACGCCAAGGTTTTCGCGTAAGGGCGGGGCGGCAGCGAGCGCACGATGGCGAATCTCAAGGCCCTTCGGGTCCGCATCAACAGCGTCAAATCGACGCAGAAGATCACCTCGGCGATGAAGATGGTCGCGGCGTCGAAGTTGCGGCGGGCGCAGAACCAGGTGGAAGCGGCACGCCCCTATGCGCAGCGGATGGCGCGGATGCTGGGTGCGCTCGGCGCCGCCCTCGCGGGCAGCCCCTCGGCGCCGGCGATGCTGGCGGGCACCGGGGCGGAGAAGGTGCATCTGCTGGTGGTGGTGACCGCCGACCGCGGCCTGTGCGGCGCCTTCAACACCAACGTGGGGCGGGCGGCGCGCACCCTCGCGCGCAGGCTCGAAGCCGAGGGCAAAGTGGTTCGGCTGTTGACCGTCGGGCGCAAGGGACGGGATTATCTGCGGCGGGAATTCGCGGACCGCATCGCCCACGAGGTGAGTTTCGCCGGGCGCAAGAAGATCGAATTCGCGGACGCCGAGGCGATCGCGGCAAAGATCACGGCGATGCTGGGCGAGGGTGCATTCGACGTCTGCACCGTGATCTACAATCGCTTCGCCTCGGTGATTTCGCAGCTGACTACGGAAATGCAGTTGATTCCGCCGGCGCTCGGCGAGAACGACGATGCGGCCGCGGATCTGGGCGGGGCGATCTACGAGTTCGAGCCCGACGAGGAGACCATTCTTGCGCGCCTGCTGCCGCGCAATCTCGCGGTGCAGATCTATGCCGCGCTGCTGGAAAGCGCGGCCGGCGAGCACGGGGCGCGGATGAGCGCGATGGACAATGCGACCCGCAATGCCGGCGACATGATCAACCGGCTGACCTTGAACTACAACCGCACCCGCCAGGCCAACATCACCCGCGAGCTGATCGAGATCATCTCCGGCGCCGAGGCCTTGTAGGGCGATGCGGGGGAAATCGAACCGGGTCCGGGGACGAGCCCTGGAGCCTGCTCGCTTGGACGTCTGACCGGAAGGAATTGCAGCGATGGCGAACAACAGTGTCGGGCGGGTGACGCAGGTTCTGGGCGCGGTGGTGGATGTCCAGTTCGAGGGCGATCTGCCGTTCATCATGAACGCGCTCGAGACCCGCATCGGCGACCGGCGGCTGGTGCTGGAGGTGGCGCAGGAACTGGGCGAAAACACGGTCCGCTGCATCGCCATGGACAGCACCGACGGCATGGTGCGCAGCCAGGAGGTGAGCGATACCGGCAGCCCGATCGCCGTGCCGGTGGGGCCGGAGACGCTGGGGCGCATCATCAATGTCATCGGCGAGCCGATCGACGAACGCGGTCCGGTCGGTGCGAGCCGGTTTTCCCCGATCCATCGCGAAGCGCCGAGCTTCGAGGAGCAGGCGACCTCGAGCGAGATTCTGGTCACCGGCATCAAGGTCGTCGATCTGCTCGCGCCCTACCTCAAGGGCGGCAAGATCGGCCTGTTCGGCGGCGCAGGCGTGGGCAAGACGGTGCTCATCCAGGAGTTGATCAACAACATCGCCAAGGCGCACGGTGGCGTCTCGGTGTTCGCCGGCGTGGGCGAGCGCACGCGCGAGGGCAACGACCTCTATCACGAGATGATCGATGCCGGTGTCATCAAGCTCGACGGGCCGGGCTCGAAGGTGGCGCTGGTCTATGGGCAGATGAACGAGCCGCCGGGCGCGCGCGCGCGGGTCGGACTTTCCGGGCTCACCGTCGCCGAATATTTCCGCGACGAGGAGGGCCAGGACGTGCTCTTCTTCGTCGACAACATCTTCCGCTTCACCCAGGCGGGCGCCGAGGTTTCAGCACTGCTTGGGCGGATCCCCTCGGCGGTGGGCTATCAGCCGACGCTCGCGACCGACATGGGCGCGCTGCAGGAGCGCATCACCTCGACCAAGAAGGGTTCGATCACCTCGGTGCAGGCGATCTATGTGCCGGCCGACGATCTGACCGACCCGGCGCCGGCGACCTCGTTCGCCCACCTCGACGCGACCACGGTGCTTTCGCGCCAGATCGCCGAGCTCGGGATCTATCCCGCGGTCGATCCGCTCGATTCGACCTCGCGCTCGCTTGACCCGCGCATCGTCGGCGAGGAGCACTACAATGTCGCGCGCGAGGTCCAGAGGATTCTGCAGACCTACAAGAGCCTGCAGGACATCATCGCGATTCTCGGGATGGACGAGCTTTCCGAGGAGGACAAGCTGGTGGTGGCGCGCGCGCGCAAGATCCAGCGCTTCCTGTCGCAGCCGTTCCATGTCGCCGAGGTATTCACCGGCTTTCCGGGCGTGTTCGTGCCGGTGGCGGAGACGATCCGCAGCTTCAAGGCGATCTGCTCGGGCGAGTACGACCACCTTCCCGAGGCGGCGTTCTACATGGTGGGAACCATCGAAGAGGCGGTGAAGAAGGCGGAAACGCTGAAGACCGCGGCCTGAGACGGCGCGGGTTGTCGGAGGGATCATGCCGGTTGCGCTCGAGATCGTGAGTCCCGAAAAGCTGCTGCTGTCGCGGCAGGTGGATATGGCGGTGGTGCCCGGCTCGGAGGGGGATATCGGCGTGCTGCCGGGGCACGCGCCGATGATCATCATGCTGCGCGGCGGGGTGGTCTCGATCTACGAAGGCGAGCAGGTGACCGGGCGTCTGTTCGTCTCCTCGGGGTTCGCGGAGATCACGCCGGACCGCTGCACGGTGCTGGCCGACGAGGCGGTTCCGGTGGGCGAGTTGGTGAAGGCCGAAGCCGAGGCGCGGTTGGCCGCGGCGGAAGCGGCCTATCAGGCCATGGGGACGACGGCCGAAAATGCCGCCGACATGCTCGCGCAGGAACTGGCGATCGAGAGAGTGCTCTCGGCGCAGGCGATGGTGGACGCCGCCAGCGGAAGCTGACGCGGGCGAGTGGGAAGGGCCTTCGGCTGCGACCGGGACATGGTTGGGTCAGGGGCGGTTTTGGCGAGTAATTTCATCGCGTTTGGTGGGGACGGCCGGTTCCCCTGACGGTCAAACTGCTCTATAGGAACATCACGCCCGGGGAACGGGCGGCGGGAGGAAGCCGATGTCCGAATACCATGCCGGCGGTGGCCGCAACTGGTCCTGGGCCAGGTTGGTTTTGCTGGTTCCCTTCGTGCTGGCGCTGGATGTGCCGCTCTACAATCGGGTGAATCCGGTGTTTTTGGGCTTTCCGTTCTTCTATTGGTTCCAGCTCCTGCTGGTTCTGGTCGGCGCCGTGGCCATCGCGCTGGTTCTCCTGGTCGAAGGCTGAGAGGCCGGGCCATGAACGGGACGATCGTCACGGTATTCGTGGTCATTTTCGCCCTCATCACGGTGATGGGGTTCGTCGCGGCGCGCTGGCGGGCCGGGGATATGGACCTGCTGCATGAATGGGGGTTGGGCGGGCGGCGCTTCGGCACGTTCGTCGCCTGGTTCCTGATCGGCGGCGATCTCTACACCGCCTACACCTTCATCGCGGTGCCGGCACTGATGTTCGGCGCCGGGGCGATCGGCTTCTTCGCCGTGCCCTACACCATCATCATCTATCCGCTGCTCTATCTCGTGTTTCCGCGGCTGTGGTCGGTGGCGAAGAAGCACGGCTATGTCACCGTGTCGGAGTTCGTCGGCGGACGCTACCGCAACCGCTGGCTGACGCTCGCGATCGCCGCCACCGGGCTGCTCGCGACCATGCCCTATATCGCGCTGCAGCTCGTCGGCATCCAGGTGGTGATCGGGGCGATGGGGCTTTCCGGGGATCTGCCGATCCTGATCGCCTTCGTCATTCTCGCGGCCTTCACCTATACCAGCGGGCTGCGGGCGCCGGCGATGATCGCCTTCGTCAAGGACGGGCTGATCTATCTCGTGGTGATCGTAGCGATCTTCGCCATTCCCGCCCAGCTCGGTGGCTGGGGGGCGGTGTTCGCCAAGATCCCGGCGGCCAAACTCCTGCTCGCAGCACCCAAGGGGGCTTCGGTCGGTGCCTATGGCGCCTATGCGACGCTGGCGTTCGGATCGGCGGCCGCGCTCTTCTTCTATCCACACGCGATCACCGGCATCCTGAGTTCGCAGAGCCGGCAGGTGGTGCGGCGGAATGCAGCGCTGCTGCCTGCCTATTCGCTCATCCTCGGCCTGCTCGCGCTGTTCGGCTTCCTGGCCATCGCCAAGGGGGTGGGGACGCTGCCGGGGGATGTGGCCGGGTTCAAGACCTTCGGACCGAATTTCGCGGTGCCGGCGCTGATCCTTGCCTCGTTTCCGTCCTGGTTCGCGGGGGTGGCGTTCGCGGCGATCGCGGTTGGCGCGCTGGTGCCGGCGGCGGTGATGTCGATCGCGGCGGCCAATCTTTTCACCCGCGACATCTACCGCCCCTTCTTCGCCCCCGACTGCCCGCCCGCGGCCGAGGCGCAGGTGGCGAAGATCGTCTCGCTCGTGGTCAAGCTCGGCGCTCTCGCCTTCGTGCTGTTCCTACCCTTCAAATACGCGATCCAGTTGCAGTTCCTGGGCGGCATCTGGATCAGCCAGACCGTACCTTCGATCCTCATCGGGCTCTATACCCGGGCGCTGAATGGCTGGGCGCTGCTGGTCGGCTGGGCGGCGGGGATGGCGGTCGGGAGCTGGATGGTGGCGGCGCTGCATTTCGCCGGTACCGTTTATCCGCTGCATCTCTTCGGTGTGCTGGTGCCCGGGTATGCCGCGGTGTGGGCGCTCGCGACCAATCTCGTAGTCAGCGTCGTGCTCTCGGTGGTGTTCAACCTTCTCGCCTCGGACCGCGACCGTGACGAGACGGTTCCCGCCGACTACTTCACCTGAGCCGGCAGCCTCAGAGGAACTCGGCGGCGAGATCGACCGAGCTTCGCACGCCGATGTGCGCGTAATTCGCCTCCAGCCAGGCGAAGGCGGTCTCGCGTCCGCGGTCGCGCAGGCCGGTGAGGAAGGCCCAGTCGGTATTGGTCTTGCTGGCGACGCCGAGCCGGGCCATTGCGGCGTCGTCGCGGATGGAGTGCATGCGAACCGCCGGGAGCTTCTCTCGGTGCTCCTCCTTGACCCAGCCGCGGGCGAGCAGCTCGCTGACGAAATCGATCGCCCGCATCTCGCGCAGGAGCGAAGAATTGAAGCTGATTTCATTGATGCGGTTCATGATCTCGGGCGCGGTGCGGGGCAGATCCGGGCGCGCGATGGGGTTGAGGTGGATGACGACGATGTCGCGGCTGGGCAGTCCCTCGAACAGCGGGAAGATGGCAGGATTGCCGATGTAGCCGCCGTCCCAGTAGTGCTCGCCCTCGATCTCGACCGCCTGGAAGAGGTGGGGCAGGCAGGCGGAGGCGAGCACGACGTCGGCGGTGACCTCGGGATTGTCGAAGATGCGCAGTCGGCCAGTGCGCACGTTGGTGGCGCAGATCCGCAAGGACGTGCAGGCGCAGGCGTGCAGCGCCTCGAAATCGACCGATTCCTCGATCGCCTCGCGCAGCGGATTGAGGTTGAGGGGATTGAACTCGTAGGGCGAGAGGATCCGGGTCATCCACTCGGTCCAACCGCGGGCCGTGAAGTGCCCGAGGCCACAGCCTTCGAGCCAGCCGTCGAAGGGGCCGCGCAACCGCTCCCCGGCGTGTGAAACGCGGCGCCAGAACTCCTCCAGCCCCTGGCGCGCCGCTTCCATGCCGCCGGTCATCTTGTGGTAGGCGTAGACGGCGGCGTTCATCGCGCCGGCGCTGGTTGCGGAAAGCCCGTCGATCTCGACCCGCCCGTCCTCGATCAGCGCGTCGAGCACGCCCCAACCGAAAGCGCCGTGGGCGCCGCCGCCTTGCAGCGCGAGATTGACGATTTTGGTGTTGCCGGGATTCTCCGCGTCCATCGCGCTCTCCAGCCCGCCTGTCTGTGGTGGCGAGACTGGCGCCGACGGCCGGGCGAGGCCAATGCCGATCCCCTATGGTTTGCATAGCCCGAGAGCATCGGCCGGTGGCGCCGCTACTGGCTCGCCCAGACGATGCGATGCATGGCGGCGACCTCCTCGAGCGGGAAGCTGTAGTCGGGGTGCGCGGGGTTGAGGCTGCGCAGCTCGATGCGGCGGGCGGAGCGGCGGGCGAGGAGTTTCGCCATCACTTCGCCGGAGGCGACGCGCACCACCACCCGGTCGCCGCGGCGGATGGGGGCCGCGGGGGAGACGATGACCATGTCCCCGTCACGATAGACCGGCTCCATCGAATCGCCGCTGATCTCGAGCGCGTAGGCGTGGGGGTCGGCGATCTCGGGCAGGCTGACCTCGTCCCAGCCGCCGCCGACCGGGTAGCCGCCGTCGTCGAAATAGCCTTCTCCGCCGGCCTGGGCGAAGCCGATCAGCGGGATGCGGCGGGACCCCGAGCGGGCGGTGTTGGGCAGGGCGCGGGCGCCCTGGACGAGGGTGGAGAAGGCTTCGAGCGAGGCGCCGGTGGCGTCGAGCACTTTGGCGAGGCTTTCGGTCGAGGGCCAGCGGGCACGCCCTTCCGCGGTGCGCCGCTTGGAAGGGTTGAAGCTGGTGGCATCGAGCCCGGCACGGCGGGCTAGCGCCGACACCGACAGACCGTTTTCGGCGGCGAGTGTATCGAGGGCGCGCCAGACATCCTCGTGTCGCATGCTGTCCTGATGGGTTCAATCCGGGGCGGGGAGGCGAATCGCGTCCGACGCGAGTGTCGCTGGTTTTGACGGGAAAGGAAATAGGAAAATTTTCGCAAAAAGGGCTTGCCACAATCATACAACTTAGGGTTTAATGTTCTGGTTCTGTTCAACCCCTGCGATCAAGAGAGCGCCGATGGAAGAACCCTCCACCCCCCACCCAGCCCCTGTTCCGCCGCCCTTCGCGAACGTCGCCGAAGCCTGGTTCTGGACCATGGCCGCGCTGCGCGCGCGTCGTGCCGGGGCCACGCGATCCCTGATGGCGGAGGAGGTGCTCCGGTGCCTGGACCGCCTCTACCGGCGGCGGCGGATCGACCTCACCCACGCCCGTATCCTGCGCATCTGGGGTGAACGTCGGGAGGCGCCGCCGCTCGCGCGTTCCGGACCGACCGGAGACTGGAAGTTATGGAACGAGGCACTGCAGCGTTTGGAACGCCCGCTGCGAGCGAAAGGAATCATCGCATGAGCGCCGTTGTGCCCGACGGCGTATCCTGCAATAGGAACAAAGTCATGAACGGCCATGCAACCCAAGCGAGAATGCTGGCTGCGCATGGCGCCACCGCACCGGCCCCGGTCGGCCGCTTTCCCTCCGCTTTCAGGAACTGAGGAACTTCCGCCATGGCTTTCACGGTCCGCAATCTTTCGGTTCTCGCCTACGCCAACGGCTTCACCCTCTGGCACTACAAGGCCGGACGGGACGCGCTCGGCGCGGTGGCAGTGGATGGGTTCTTCGCCGACGCCGCCGACATGCTCGCGGCCGGCGACATGATGATGATCTCCGCCGCCGATGGCGGGCGGATCGCCGCCGTCTGCCCCGGCCCCCGACTGGCCGCCCTGGGCTGAGCTCCCGCGGCGCGACCGCTCACCGGCGGCCAAAGGCCGCCGCATTGGTGAGGGTGCGGGGGCCAACTCCCCCGCTTCCGGTCCCGGCTCCGATCAGGAGCGGGGCCGTGACGCCGACGAGCGCAGCGCGCGGTAGATGGTGTTGCGCGAGACGCCGAGGCGGCGGGCGGTGGCGCTGATGTTGCCCCCGGTCTCGCGGTGGGCGGCGAGCACCTGCCCGCGCACCGCGGCGCGCAGGCCAGAACCTTGCTCGATCTCCGCGCCGGGGAGCGCGAGGGCGGCGCCGACCGCGGCCGCGCCGATCTCTCCGTCGCCGGGCGTCAGCGCGAGTCGGGTGAGGATGGAGCGCAGTTCGCGGATGTTGCCCGGCCACCCCCATTCCCCGAGACGGGCCAGAGCCGCGGGTGCGAGGCGGCGGCCAGGAGCGATGGCGGCGAGGAGATGGCAAGCGATTGCCGCCAGGTCCTGCCGGCGCGCGAGCGGGGGCAGCAGGATCTCGACGGTGTTCAGTCGGTAATAGAGATCGCGCCGGAAGCGCCCTGCCGCCACCGCGTCGGCGAGCTCGGCGTTGGTGGCGGCGATCAATTGCACATCGACCCGCCGCTGCTTGGCGCCGCCGACGGGGCGGACCATCCAATCGTCAAGCAGGCGGAGCAGGACCGATTGGAGCGCGAGCGGCATGTCGCCGATCTCGTCGAGGAAGAGGGTGCCGCCGTCGGCCTCCACGATCAGGCCGGGGGCGCCGCCGCGGCGGGCGCCGGTGAAGGCGCCGTCTGCGTGGCCGAACAGTTCGGCCTCGATCAGGTGGGCGGGCAGGGCGGCGCAGTTGACGGGGACAAAGGCGCCACGCCGGCGGGAGAGCGCATGGGCGTGGCGGGCCAGCACCTCCTTGCCGGTGCCGGTTTCCCCACGCACCAGAACCGGCACGCGCCGCGCGACCGCCGCCGCGAGGGCTGCGAGCCCCGCACGCACCGCCGGATCCTCGGCGACGAAGCTGGCATCCTCGGCGTGGGGCACCGGGCGGGAAACGGCGACGGCGGCCGGCCGGCGGGGGGTTTCGAGGCGGGCGAGGAAGGTGCTGCCCACCTTGTCCTCGAGCCGCAGCCGTTCCTGGCTCGCACAGTCGTCGAGAAAGGTCGCGAAGCGGAGGCGGAAGATCTCCTCGAAGCGGCGGCCGGGCTGGGCGGGCAGACCCTGGAGAAGGAAGCGCGCCTGGGCGTTGGCGCCGAGCAGCACGCCTTCGGCGTCGCAGGCGATGAGGCCGGCCGATAGCGTGTGCAGATATTCGCCCCGGCTGTGGAACGCGAAGACCAGGGCCGCGCGGTGGAACTCCCGGAACAGGCCGTTCTCGATCTGGGTCGCGGCCATCGCGACCAGCGCCTGGGTATGCTGCTGGCGCGAGCGGCATTCGGAGGAGGCGTCGAGCACGCCGGCGAGGGTCGCGTCCGGGGCGAAGACGGGGGCTGCGGTGCAGGTCAGGCCGGTGAGGCGGGTGAAGAAATGCTCCGGCCCGTGCACGGTGACCGCGCGGCGGGTTTCCGTGACGGTGCCGAGGGCGTTGGTGCCGCACTGGCCCTCGGTCCAGAGCGTGCCGGGGCTGATCGCGGTGCGGCTCGCGGTGGCGCGGAAGGAAGCATCGGCGATGGTGTCGAGCAGCACGCCGCCGGGCGCGGCGAAGGCGATCATGTAATTGGACCCGGCGATCTGGTGGTAGAGGCTGTGCATCTCGGCGAGCGCCAGGCGGCGGGTGAGGTCGTGGCGTTCGCGGGCGGCCCGCAGTGTCGCCTCGTCGACCATGGCGTGGGGCGGCGGGCGGCGAGGGTCGAGCCCGGCCTTGAGGCAGCGCGACCAGCTTGCCGAGATCTCCGGGCTGAGCAGTTCGGCCGGCGCTTCGCCCCGGCGCTCGAGCATCGTGCGGGCGCGGCTCAACCGCTCGTCCACCGTCATCAGCATCCAGTTTCCTCCGCCGCGATCGTTGGCGCGGCCGCTACGTCAGGCTTGCGCCGCGCAGACCGCGGCGAGATGGGCTCAGCCTAACGCGAAAGCTTGCGGCTCTGCACGCGCGGAGTATGCGCCCGTGCGCGCCTGTTCCGATTCGGCACAGTTGATCCGCTCCACCCTGTTGCACGGCGGAACGAAGCCGGCCGGGAGGCACCGCCGGGGCCGCGCGGTGCCGCGGTCCGCCCCGTTGGCATGAGGCTTGCTAGTTGGCTTCCCGCCAGCGTTGCCAGCAAGCAAGAACAGCCGGGGGGAATGGGCATGAAGGCCGCCGTCCTTGATCGCTATGACGAAACCCTGACCGCGGAGCGGTTCGTGGACTACCGCGACGTTCCCGATCCTAAGATCACGCGTCCGGGCGACGTGGTGGTTCGCATCGGCGGCGCCGGGGTGTGCCGGACCGATCTGCACATCGTGGAAGGGATCTGGCGGTCCAAGGTGAACGTCCAGCTGCCCTACATCATGGGCCACGAGAACGCCGGGTGGGTCGAGGCGGTGGGGACCGGGGTGGAGAGCGTGAAGATCGGCGATCCGGTGATCTGCCATCCGCTGGTCACCTCCGGCCACTGTCTGGCGTGCCGCCGGGGCGACGACATGCACGCCGAAGAGAGCGCCTTTCCCGGCATCAACGCCAATGGCGGCTATGCCGAGTATCTGCTGACCGGTGAGCGGTCGCTGATCAAGCTGCCGAAGAGCCTCGCACCAAAGGATGTCGCACCCTACACCGATGCCGGGTTGACCGCCTATCGCGCCGCCAAGAAGGCCTCGCGCCATCTGCTGCCCGGCCAGTATGCCGCGGTGATCGGCGCCGGCGGGCTCGGCCATATCGGCATCCAGGTGCTGAAGGCGCTCTGCGCGGCCGAGATCATCGTCATCGACCGGTCGGAGACCGCGCTCGCGCTCGCCCGCGAATGCGGCGCCGATCACGCGGTGCAGGCGGACGGCAACGAGGTGGTGGCGGTGCAGGCGCTAACCGCGGGCCGCGGCGCGGAGGCAGTGATCGACTTCGTCGGCGAAGGCGACGCGGTCGCCAAGGGCATCGCCATGACCGCGAACGGCGGCTTCTATTACATCGTCGGCTACGGCGGGAAGATCGACCTCCCCACCATCGACATGATCACCAGCGAGAAGACCATCGTCGGCAACCTGGTCGGCACCTATCCCGAGCTGGTCGAGCTGATGGCGCTGGCGGACCGCGGCCTGGTGCATCTCGCCACCCGCGAATACCGGCTTGCCGAAGCCAACCAGGCGCTCAAGGATCTCCATCACGGCCTGGTGCGCGGCCGTGCGGTGCTGATCCCCTGAGCCGGTGACGCAGGGACCGCCACGATGCCCCCCGCCGATCACGCCATTCCCGAGCGGGTGCGGCTGGTGATCGCGCTGACCGAGGTGAATTCGCGCCATCTCGGCAGCGAAAGCCGGCGGGCGGGGATCGAGGTGGTGCTGGCGCGTGTCGAGGCCGACTGGGCGGCGGGAGCGGCTGGCCCGGACGCGCCGCGCCAGATCGCCATGCTGCGCGCGGATATGGCGGAGGCGGAGGCTGCGCTGGCCGCGATCGAAGCCGAGCGTGAGCGGCTCTATGCCGCGCTCGAAGCGGCCGAAGCGAAAGGGGACGCTCACCGCCATCAGCAGGACCGGCACGGGGGCCCCGAATGAGCGCCGCACCGCCACCGCTGATCACCCTCCTCGGGGCGCAATGGAAGCTCGGCGCCCCGGTGGTGGCGGCAGGCTTCGCCGCTCTGGCGGGGCGGGCGCACGCCGGGTTCGCGCTGGGCGACGGAACGCTCGCCATGGTGCCGGCGGGCTGGGAGGGCGCGCCTGCGGTGGAGCAGCGCCCCGAGGGCGGCGCGCTGCTGGTTCCCGGGCGCGATCCGCCGCCGCTCTCGCGCGTTGCGGTCCATCGCGGCGCCACACTCGCGCTCGCGCCCGATCCGGCCGGGGGGTTCCTCAGCGGCGGCGATGACGGGCGCTTCGCCCGGGTGGGGGACGATGGCGCGCTGGCGCTGATCGGCGAGTTCGCAGGCGTCTGGGTGCGGGCGGTGGCGGCAGCGGGAGCTTGGCGGGCCTGTGCCGCGGGCAGCGAGGTTCATCTCTTCGGCCCAAGCCCCGAGCGGGTCGCGCTCGATGCGCCGGTGAACGTGCTCGCCTTCGACCCTTCCGGCCGGCTTCTTGCGATCGGGCACGGCGGCGCCGTCAGCCTTTGGCGCGTGGGCGGAGGGCTGTCGCGATGGGAGGCGGGCGGGCTGGTGCGGGCGCTGGCCTGGCGCGCGGACGGGCGGGTTCTGGTGGCCGGCCGGCAGGAGGGCCCGCTGGTCGGCTGGCGCGACGATGGCGGCGCCTGGAGGCCGCTGTCCTTTGCTCCCCACGGCGGACCGGGGCACGGGCTTTCGGTGGGTCCGCGTACCTCCCTGCTCGCCGCCGCCGGCGGACCGCGGGTCGCGCTGTGGGATCTCGCGGTGCCGGGCGGAGCACCGCTGTCGGCCGGGCTTTCAGCGCGGGCGGCACCGGTGGCGGCGGTGGCCGCGCATCCGGGGAGCGGCCCGGTCGCGGCTGCCTACAGCAACGGCGCGGTGCTGCTCTGCCGTGGCGGCAGCGAGGAGGCGCTGTTCGTGCGCGCGGCCCCCGCGCCCGTGGTACGCGCCCTGGCCTGGTCTCCGGACGGCGACTGGCTGGCGCTCGGCGGCGAGGCCGGCGAGGCCGGCATGGTGAGCTTGCCGCCGGCCTTGTTTCGCACCCCGCCCGCCACGACGCAGCTGGAACGGACGAGCGCATGACGCCCAACGAAGAACAATCCAAGGACCGGTTCTTCACCCGGCTCGGCGAGCTCGCCCAGGAGATAATCGCGGCGCATGGCAAGGACTTCGCGATGGGAGCGCTGATCCTCGCTGCCCGCTTCATCGCCGAGGGCAAGAGCCTCGGGGGCAAGGGCGAGGAGGGCAAATCCTCATGAACGCCGCCGGGGAGATGCACGCCGCCCGCCGTCCCATTCTGGGACGCAGTGTCACCGCGCCGTCGCGCGATAGGACAGCGACCGGCCGCGAGACGCCTCGCTTCGATCTCAGAATCGGGTGCAAACTCAATATGTTGCTCCGTTCGGAACAGCCGGCACGAAAATTGCTTGATGGTGTGCACGGCGATCAACGACGCGGCGGCGGTGTCGCGTCCAATCACAACGGAAGCCGGGGGGGACCATGCGGGCTGCGACCGGATTCGCAGAGGCGTTCCGTAGCAAAGCGGCAGCACGCGAAGCTTCGCAGTATCTCGAAGCTTCGCAGTCTTTGCCGTCTCACTCCTGCCTTTCTTCCCCCCGCGCTCTTTCCAGGATCCCTTTCTTCCCCCCGCGCTCTTTCCAGGATCGCCGTGGTGCCGGCCCGCCCCGAGGGACGGGGTCAGCGCCACTCTCCCGCACCACGAAGCGCCGGCAACGGCGATGCGCATTCATAACGCACCAAGGAGAGACCACGATGCCTGATGGTTTGACCCTCAACAAGATCACCAGCCAGAAGGGGATCACGATCGGCGAAGCCGCCCGGCGGGTTGCCGATCTCGGCTGGACGCCGAGCTACGTTCAGGAAGCGATGACGTTTCCCACCGACTACAAGATCAAGAAGACGCCGCGCGATCCGATGAAGCAGGTGCTGCGCTCGTACTTCCCGATGCAGGAAGAGAAGGACAATCGGGTCTACGGCGCTCTCGACGCGGCACTGCGCGGGGACATGTTCCGCAACGTGGAGCCGCGCTGGGTGGAGTGGATGAAGCTCTTCCTCGCGATCATCCCCTTCCCGGAGATTTCGGCGGCGCGCTCGATGGCGATGGTGGGAAGGCTCGCACCCGGCGAAGAGCTGCGGACCGGATTCACCATGCAGATGGTGGACGAGTTCCGGCACTCGACCATCCAGATGAACCTCAAGAAGTGGTACATGGAGAACTATATCGACCCGGCCGGGTTCGATATCACCGAGGCTGCTTTTGGCAAATGTTATGCCACCACCATCGGTCGGCAGTTCGCCGAGGGGTTCGTGACCGGTGACGCGATCACCTCCGCCAACGTGTATCTCACGGTGGTGGCCGAGACCGCTTTCACCAACACCCTCTTCGTTGCCATGCCGTCGGAGGCGGCGCGCAATGGCGACTATGCGCTGCCCACCGTGTTCCTGTCGGTGCAGTCCGACGAGAGCCGCCACATCGGCAACGGGCACTCGCTCCTGATGTCGATCATCAACGATCCCGACAACCATCTGCTGCTCGAGCGCGATTTGAAATACGCGTTCTGGCAGAACCATGCGATCGTCGATGCCGCGATCGGCACCTTCATCGAGTACGGCACCACGAATCGTGACAAGAACAAGGAATCCTATGCGGAGCTGTGGCACCGCTGGATCTACGAGGACTACTACCGCACCTACATGCTGCCGCTCGAGAAATACGGCATCAAGATCCATCATGACGACGTTTCTGCGGCGTGGGACCGCATCGTCAAGAAGAACTACGTGCACAAGACTGCGCAATTCTTCGCGGTCGGCTGGCCGGTGAATTTCTGGCGCATCGAAGCGCAGACCGAGCGCGACTTCGAGTGGTTCGAGCACAAGTACCCGGGCTGGTACGCCGAGTTCGGTGACTTCTGGAAGTGGTACGCCAAACTCTCGGTCCCTGGCGAGACCAATATCCTGTTCAACGGCGAGACCGGCTACGTCTATCCGCATCGCTGCTGGAGCTGCATGGTCCCCTGCCTGATCCGCGAGGAGATGGTGACGGACGAGGTGGATGGCAAGCTCTACACCTATTGCTCGGAGGTCTGCCGCTGGACGCACAAGACCGCGTTCTCGGCCGAATACGAAGGGCGGCCGACACCGGCGATGGGGCGCTTCTCGGGCCGCCGGGAATGGGAAACCTGCTATCACGGCTGGGATCTCGCCGACTGCATCAAGGATCTCGGCTTCGTCCGTGACGACGGCAAGACACTGATCCCGCAGCCGCACCTGCGCTTCGACGCCAAGCACATGTGGACCCTCGACAATGTCCGCGGCTTCACGCTCGGCAGCCCGCTCGAGACCATCCGCGCGATGAGCCCGGCGGAGCGCGAGAAGGCGGTCGCCGAATATCGCAAGGGCTTCAAGATCAACCCCTGCAACTAGCCTCGATCCAACTCGCGGGGGTCGGCCACGCGCCGGCCCCCGGCTTTCCCAGCCGGCCAGAACGCAAGGAGAGGGCCAGATATGGCCGACGCGCAATCCTACAGGGTCCGTTTCGAGCCGGTTGGCGTCGAAATGGAGGTGGCAGAGGGGGAGACCGTGCTCGAGGCCGCGTTCCGCCAGGGCATCGCGGTGATGCACGGCTGCAAGGAGGGCCAGTGCAGCAGCTGCAAGTCCCGCCTGCTCGAAGGCGACGTCGAACTTCTGAAATACTCCACCTTCGCGCTTCCTGACTATGAGCGTGAAACCGATCATATCCTGCTCTGCCGCACGCACGCGTACAGTGATCTCACCATCGAGCTTCTGAACTACGACGAGGATCTGCTGCGGCGCTCCATCCCGGTGAAGGAATACGAAGCCCGGCTGCTGGGGATCGAGGCGCTGACCCATGACATCCGGCGGCTGGAGATCGAACTCGCGGCACCGCTGCGCTTCTGGGCGGGGCAATATGTCGATATCACGCTTCCGGAAACCGGCATCACGCGCTCCTTCTCGATGGCCAATCCGCCGCGCGGTGGCAGGAGTCTGGAGTTCATCCTGAAGAAATATCCCGACGGAGCCTTTTCTTCCCGCCTCGACGGCGGCCTGGCTCCGGGCGATCGGCTCATCGTGAAGGGCCCCTACGGAACCTGCTTCCGGCGGGAGGGCCATCCCGGCCCGCTGGTGCTCGTTGGTGGCGGCTCGGGAATGTCGCCGCTGCTGTCGATCCTGCGGGATCATGTCGAAAGCGGAGAAAAGCGAGCGGTGCGCTTTTTCTACGGAGCCCGCACGCGGCGCGATCTTTTCTATCTCGATCGCTTCGCAGAGATGGAGACCGAGCTTGAAGACTTCCGCTTCATCCCGGCGCTCTCGCACGCGGGGCCGGAGGAGGACTGGACGGGAGAAAGCGGCTTCATCCACGACGTCGTAAAGCGCATGCTCGGCGCGGAAGGGCTGGATGGCGAGATCGATGCCTATTCCTGCGGTCCTCCGCCGATGATCGACGCGGTGCTGCCGGTTCTGCAGATGGCTGGGGTGGAGCCGGAGCGGATCTATTTCGACAAGTTTACCCAGGCAGTGCGCTGATCAACTCGGCGCGACGCGGGCAGGAGCCGGCAAGACCAGGTTTGCAGCAATGGTGCAATAAGGAGCGAAACACGATGAGTGCAGCGACACAGCAGGGTTTACCGGTGAAGTCAGGTGCGGCGGGCGCCGCCCGGTTTCCGGGATGGGAGAGCCGGA
This sequence comes from Acetobacteraceae bacterium, assembly GCA_027326105.1. Lineage (GTDB taxonomy): Bacteria > Pseudomonadota > Alphaproteobacteria > Acetobacterales > Acetobacteraceae > DAHWFB01. The sequence continues at coordinate 41,464 of DAHWFB010000081.1, read as the reverse complement.
AATACAACTACTTCGAGCCGAAGGGCCGCAAGGCAACGCATTACGAGGATATGACAGTCGACGTGCAGCCTGATCCCAAGAGGTATCTGCTGCAGGATTGGATCATCTCCTTCGCCGACGGCACGCCGACCTATTCCGAGAATTGGACAGCCGCCAGGAGCAGTGACTGGCACAAGTTCCGTGCCGTCGATCAGGAGTGGGAACGGACCCATTACCAGCGCCAATCCACCATTGTCGGCATGCTCAAGAACGTGATCGACAACGGACGGCGCTCGGGTGCGCCGCAGCGGTTCGACAAGGCCTGGGTGAAGGTGCTGCAGGACCATGTCGGCGCCTACAAGCACGCCGAGTTCGGCCTGGGTACATCGACGATGCAGGCCCAGCGCTACGGCTATACCCAGATGATCAACAACGCGATTCTGACCAATTCATCGTACAAGCTGCGCTTCGCCCAGGATCTCATCCTCTATCTCAGCGAGATCGGGCTTGACATCGAAGGCTTCGACAACGACGCCGGCAAGGAGCATTGGCTGAACGACCCGATCTGGCAGGGTACCCGCCGGGCCATCGAGGCCATCATGGGGGCCGACGACTATCTGGAGCAGTATTTTGCCACCAATCTGGTGTTCGAGCCCCTGGTGGGTGAATTGTTCCGCAGCGGGTTCGTCATGCAGATGGCGGCGGCGCAGAACGACTTCATCACGCCGGCGGTGGTTTCGGCGGCGGAGGGGGACTACGAGCGCAACCTCGCCAACGCGGTCGAACTGTTCCATATGCTCGCGCGTGATCCCGCGCACGCCACCCACAACCATGGCGTCTTCGATGCCTGGCTGAACAAGCATGGGGCTCTGGCGCGCGACGCAGCCAACCAGCTGCAGCCGGTGTGGTCGATGCCGCGGGTCAAGGTGGCGCAATTCAACGATGCGCTTGGGCAGGCCATCAACCGAATCCGCGCCATCGGCTCCGAGATCGGGCTCGACATGCGCGCCCTGTCCGCCGGCTGATCCGGGCAGCACAACGCAAACCAGAAGGAGAACGACCGCGATGGCTCACAGTGCGGATAACATCTTCAAGTCGATGGACGAGGTGCGGTTCGAGGACACCATCTCCCACGAGTGCGGCGTGACGATGAACGATAGCGTGGAAGCGCGCTGCATCGCCGAAGTGATGCACCAGAAGCCCGGCATCACGGTGACGTACCTGCCGGCGATGATCCGCATCGACGGGGAAGGCAAGATCGAATTCAAGATGGACGAGATCAGCGAGGCGCTGGGTCGGGAAATGACGCCGCACCTGTTCGAGATCTCGACCTCGACCCATTATGGACGCATGGTGATGGTGGACGACAATACCGTGGTGCTGTTCGGCAACATGGACGACGTGATGGCCTATATCTGAATGCGAGGCCGGAAGCGGCCGCGGGTCGCTCCGCGGTCGGTCCGGTGGGGCGGCTGGCGCAAAGAAACCTGGGAGAACGAAATGTACAAGACGGCAAGCGGAGAAGAGATTTTCGTGATCGACGGCCATACCCACATGTGGGACGCCGCCCCGGACAATCACAAAAACATCCATGGAAAGCAATTCATCGACTGTTTTTATGCCTACCACACCAATCTGAGCCCGGCCGAGAATCGCTGGCCGAAAGACAAGTTCGAGAACTATGGTCCGGAAGCGATGTACCACGACCTGTTCGTGGATGGCTACGACGACATGGCGATTCTCCAGCCCACCTACCTCAAGGACTTCTACACTCGCGGCTTCAACACCACCGAGCAGAACGCGGTGATGAAGCAGCGCCACCCGGACCGCTTCATTCTCAACGGCGCCTTCGATCCGCGCGACGGGGAGGGCGGGCTCGAGGCGCTCTCCGCTCTGGCCGAGACCTTCAAGATCAAGGGTGTGAAGCTCTACACCGCGGAGTGGAAGGGCGAGAGCAAGGGGTGGAAGCTCACCGACCCCTGGGCGCAGCGCTATCTCGAACATTGCGAGAAGCTCGGTATCGTCAACATCCACGTCCACAAAGGGCCGACCATCATCCCGCTCAACCGGGACGCGTTCGATGTTGCAGACATCGATGATGCCGCCACCAGCTTTCCGAACCTCAACTTCATCGTCGAGCACTGCGGCCTGCCCCGTTTGGACGATTTCTGCTGGATCGCGACGCAGGAGAGCAATGTCTACGGCGGCCTCGCGGTGGCGCTGCCCTTCATCCACACGCGGCCCGGCTATTTCGCCCATGTCATCTCCGAGCTGCTGTTCTGGATCGGGCCGGACAAGCTGCTGTTCGGCAGCGACTACGGCATCTGGACACCGCGCTGGTTGATCGACAAGTTCATGGCGTTCGAGCTTCCCGACGAGGTGAAGCGCGAGACCGGTGTCGATCTCACGCTCGAGGCCAAGAGGAAGATCCTCGGACTGAACGCGGCGCGGCTCTACGGCATCGATGTCGCCGCGCAGCGCAAGAAGCTCGCGGCGAGTGCGAGCCGGGTCGCGGCGGAGTAGCGGCGATGGCGGCGCAGCAACTGCCTGGGCGCGAGGACGAGATTCGTGCCCTGCTGGCGACGGTGAGCGACCCGGAGCTCGATGAGCCGGTCACGGAACTCGGGTTCGTCACCGCAATCAGGGTGAGTGCGGAGGGCGACGTCGAGATCGGCTTCCGCTTGCCGACCTATTGGTGCGCCGCCAACTTCGCCTTCATGATGGCCGAGGACATGCGCGCGGCCGCGTTCGGCGCCGCGTGGGTGCGCGGCGTGCGGGTGGTGCTTGACGAGCATATGTACGCCGAGGCGGTCAACCGCGGCATGGCGGAGGGGCTCTCCTTCCGTGAAGCTTTCGGTGCCGAGGCGAACGATGACCTTGCCGAAGTGCGGCGAATCTTCACCATGAAAGCGTTCCAGCGCCGCCAGCTTGCGCTCATCGAGCATCTCCGGGCGGCGGGCGTGGACGCCGAGAGCATTCTCGGACTCGATCTCGCGTCCTTGCGGCGGATGCCGCTCGATGCTGGCGGCGATCTGCTTCGCGCCCGCTATCTCGAGAAGCGCGCGATCGCTGGCGCTGCGGGTTTGGCCGATCCCGCCTTTGTCGATGGGAAGGGCGAGCCGATCGCGGTGGACGGGCTGGCGGCACATCTGCGCGCCTGCCGCCGTGTCGCGGTCAACGGGGAGTTCAACGGCGCGCTGTGCCGCGGCCTCCTGGCGGCACGCTACGGCGAGGACTCCTGCCGCGCCGCTGGAATGAGCGAGCCGGCTCCGGGGGGGGTGATGGATTCGTCGCGCGAGCCTTCGTTCGTCGATTTCCTGCGTGCCGCGGTGCACGAACGGGCAGCGGCCGTGCCGCAGCGGTAGGGGGTCTTTGCACGGCCGGCGGCGCGGCTGGAGAACGGCCACGAACACCGCGGCCGGCGGCGGGAAACGAGGGAGAGCGGAACGAATGGCCAAGATCCTACTGCATGACGGGGCGGCGCGCGCGGCGCTGGGGCGGGGCGTGGCGAAGCTCGCGCGCGCGGTGCGCGGCACGCTCGGCCCCAAAGGAATGAACGCGATCATCGACCGGCCGGTCGGCACGCCCATCATCTCCCGGGACGGCGTGAGCATCGCGCAGGAAATCGAACTCGATGATCCGTTCGAGAACATGGGCGCGCAGGTGCTGCGCGAGGTATCGAAACAGACCAACGAAGTCGCCGGTGACGGCACCACCACGGCGACGGTGCTCGCCGATGCGCTGGTCCAGCTGGGGCTCGAGCGGCTGGCCGGCGGCGCCAACCCCATCGATCTCGTACGCGGGCTCGACCTTGGCGTGACGGAGGTGGTGGCAGCGTTGCGGCGCGCCGCGCGCCCGCTCGGCAACGGGGTGGAGACCCGGGCGGTCGCGCGCATCGCCGCCAACGATGCGGCGACCGGGGATCTTGTCGCCGAGGCGCTCGAACGGATCGGCCCGGACGGCGTCATCTCGGTGGAACTCAGCACCACGGTGGAGACCCTGCTGGAAGTGCTGGACGGCATGGCCTTCGACCGCGGCTATCTCTCGCACCACATGGTCACCGACATCGAGAAGATGCAGGTGGTGCTCGAGGATCCTTTCGTGGTCATGACCGACCTCAAGCTCGCCGACGCCGCGGATGTGGCGGCGATCGAGACGCTGGTGGCTGGTGATCCCCGCCCGCTGCTGATCATCGCCGAGGAGGTGGCTCCTGCCGCCGTCATCGCCCTCCTCGGCCGGCGCGACCGCGGGTTGCCTCCGGTCGCGGCGATCCATCCCCCCGAATATGGCCATTGGCGCAAAGCCATGCTCGAAGACATCGCGATCGTCACCGGCGGGCGGGTGATCGCGCGCGACCTCGGCGGCAGCATCGCCGGGGCACTGCCCCGCGACCTCGGGCGGGCGCGCCAGGTGCGCATCTCCGCCAACCAGACGGTGATCAGCGGCGGCGGCGGCGACAGCGCGGCGGTGGCGGCGCGGCGGCAGCAGGTCGCGCGGCAGTTCGAGCTCGCGCCCCCCAATGTCGAGCGCGACAAGCTCGAAGCGCGCCTCGCCAAGCTTTCAGGCGGGTCGGCGGTGATTCTCGCCGGCGGGGCGACCCCGGTGGAGCAGAAGCGGCGGGCGCAACTGATCGAGGACGCGGTCAACGCTACCCGTGCCGCGATCGCCGAAGGGGTGGTTCCTGGCGGCGGCACCGCCCTCCTGCACGCTGCCCCCGGGCTCGGCGTGGTGATGGAGCGCGTCGGGGGCAGCGAGCGCGAAGGGGTCGCCCTGGTGCAGCAGGCGCTCGCGCAGCCGCTCTCCTGCATCGCCGCCAATTGCGGTTTAGACCCCCGCGAGATCGTCCCCCGCGTCGCCCAGTCGCCGGCTGGCTTCGGGCTGGACGCGAGCCGAGGCGAGTTGGTCGATCTCGTTGCCGCCGGGGTCATCGACCCGGTCCGCGTCAGCACTACCGCGCTGCGCAATGCCGCCTCGGTCGCCGCGCTGATCCTTACCACCGACACGCTGATCGCCGACAAGCGCGACGGCATGGCCGACCCGACAGCCGGCCCGGCGCTCGGTGGTGGCGCGGAGCGGCTGGGCAGAGCCTGACCCGCGGGCGATGACGCTGGCCGCGGGTGGCGGGAGCGCCTAGGCTATTGCTCCCCGGTGCGGCCCGGCCCGGCCGGTGCGGGTAAGACCAAGGGGGGGCGATGCGAGGCGAGGAGCGACCGACAGGGCGGATGCCGCCGCCACGACGCCCGTTCGAGGCGCCGGCGGCGCTTGGTGCCGCGCAGATCCGCCGCGCCGCGGAGGGCAGCGACACCATGCGGGCATGGGAGCGCTTCCTCACCGGCGAGCCGCAAGCGGCGACGCCGCTGCGCAACTTCGTCGTCGCCTCCTGGATGCGCAGCCAGCATCTCGGGATCAATCCGGCCGGCCGCGCCGCGCCGATCGCGGCCAGCGGGCCGGCGGTCGAGGATCTCCGCCATCGCCATCGCGATCTCATCGCGGCGGCTGCCGGGATTTTCGCCGACGCGGCCGAGCTTTTCGGCGGCTCGCGCTCCATCATGCTGCTCACCAACGCCTGCGGCGTGGTGCTCGACGCGGTGGGCGATCGGCGCACCCTCGAAGAGGGCGAGGACATCCATCTGATGCGCGGCGGAGACTGGCGGGAGAGCAGCATCGGCACCAACGGCATCGGTACCGCCATCGCCACCGCCCGCCCGGCCCAGGTGCACGCGGCCGAGCATTTCTGCGAGGGAATCAAGGCTTGGACCTGTGCCGCCTCGCCGGTGCTGGATCCGGTCAGCGGGACGGTGATGGGCGTGGTCGACATCTCCGGCCCACCGTCCACCTATCAGCGTCACAACCTCACGCTCGCGGTGGCGACAGCACGGCAGATCGAGATGGTGCTTGCCGAGCGCGGGCGGAGGGAGCGGATGGAGCTGCTCGAGGCCTGCCTCGATCGGGTCTCGGCGGCAGATGCGGCGGGCGGGCTGATGGCGATCGACCGTTTCGGCCGGCTGGTGCATTGCACCGGGCGCGCGCGCGGCTTGGTCCGCCTCGGCCAGCGCTTGCCCGGTCTCGCGGGCGTTCCCGGCGAGCCGGTGCCGCTGGAGCGCCTCGCCGAGCGTCTGCCCGAAGGGATGCGGCCGGAATGGTTCAGCCCGGTGGTGATGGACGGGGAGCCGATCGGCGGGCTCGTGGTCATTCCCTCCCGCCCCCGCCCCATGGTGGGCCGGAGCGCCGATTTCGCCTCCGAAGCCGACCCCGCGCGCAGCGGCTTCGCTTCCGTCCGCGGCGCGAGCCCCGCCATCCGCGATACCATCGCGCGGGCCCGCCGCCTGGTGGGCAGGCAGGTCGCGGTGCTGATCGAGGGCGAAACCGGCGTCGGCAAGGAACTCTTCGCCCGCGCGATCCACGGCGAGGCCGGGGACGGCGCACCCTTCATCGCCTTCAGTTGCGGTGCGGTGGCGACGGAGCTGATCGCGGGCGATCTCTTCGGCCATGTCCGCGGTGCCTTCACCGGCGCGACGGTGGAGGGCAGGCCGGGACGGTTCGAGCTCGCCCACGGAGGCACGCTCTGCCTCGACGAGATCGGCGAGTTGCCGCTCGATCTCCAGCCTATGCTGCTGCGCGTTCTCGAAGAGGGCGTGGTCTATCGCCTCGGGGATTCCCAGCCGCGGCGGGTCGCGGTGCGGCTGCTCGCGCTCACCAACCGCGACCTGCGCGCCGAGGTGGCGGCGGGGCGCTTCCGGCGCGATCTCTACTATCGCATCAGCGCGACCCGCCTCGTCGTGCCACCGCTTCGCGCGCGCGAGGGGGACATCGAACTTCTCGCCGCTCACTTCAACGAGGTGATCGCCGCCCGCCACCTCGTGCCCGGGCGCCGGCTGAGCCCGGCAGCATTGGTGACCCTCTGCGGCTACGGCTGGCCGGGCAATGTGCGGGAGTTGCGCAACGTGATCGAGGGTCTTCTGCTCGCTGCCGACGGGACCGAGGTGGGCGCCGAGGAGGCACGCGCCGCCTTGCCGGTGGCGGAAGACCCGCCCGCCGCGGCAGAGGCGCCGGGCACCGCGCTCGAGGCGGTGGAGCAGGCAGCGATCACCCGCGCGGTCGCCGAAGCTGGCGGCAACATCGCGCTGGCCGCCCGCGCGCTCGGGGTGTCGCGCAGTACGCTCTATCGCAAGGCCAAATATTTCGGCATCAGGGTCTGACCCGAGCCCCGCCTTCATACCAGACCCGGCTCGTCCGCAGAATGTGGACGACGGAGAGCATCACCGGCACTTCGACCAGCACCCCCACCACCGTCGCAAGTGCCGCGCCGGAGCGGAAGCCGAACAGCGCGATGGCGGCGGCGACCGCAAGCTCGAAGAAGTTGGAGGCGCCGATCAGCGCTGATGGTCCAGCGACGCACCAAGCGGTGCCGAGCGCGCGGTTGGCGAGATAGGCGATCCCTGCGTTGAGATAGACCTGGATCACGATGGGCACCGCGATCAACGCGATCAGCGCGGGATGGCGTACGATCTCCTCGCCTTGCAGCCCGAAGAGGATGACCAGCATCGCGAGCAGGGCCGCGAGCGAAACCGGGCCGAGGGTGGCGAGAGCGCGGCCGAGCGTGGCCATGCCGCCACCGCGCAAGAGAAGCACCCGCGCGGTCTGCGCAAGGACCAGCGGCACCACGATATAGAGCGCCACCGAGGCCGCCAGCGTGGACCAGGGCACGGTGATGGCGGAGAGTCCGAGCAGCAGGCCGACGATGGGCGCGAACGCCACCACCATGATGGCGTCGTTCAGCGCCACCTGCGAAAGGGTGAAAAGCGGCTCCCCCCCGACCAGGTTGGACCAGACGAAGACCATGGCGGTGCAGGGGGCGGCGGCGAGCAGGATGAGACCGGCGATGATGCTGCTGCTTTCGCCCGCCGGCAGCAGCGGATGGAAGAGCATTCCAATGAAAATCCAGCCCAGCAGTGCCATGGAGAAGGGCTTGACCAGCCAGTTCACCCCGACGGTGACCACGACCCCCCGCCAGTGGCGACCGACCTCGGCGAGCGCGGCGGGGTCGATCCGCAGCAGCATGGGGATGATCATGAGCCAGATCAGCGCCGCGATCGGCAGGTTGACCTGCGCCACGCTGGCCGCACCGAGGGTCCGGAACACGCCGGGCAGGAACCGGCCGAGCCCGATTCCACCAAGAATGCAGGCGAGAACCCAGAGGCTCAGCGTGCGGCCGAAGAAGCCGAGTTCCAGCTGCGGCGTGGCCAGCGTCTCGCCCGTGCTCACGCCTGTTCTCCGACGCGCGATTGCCCGATGCGCGCAGTCTCCCGGCGGAGCGCGAGCGGGTCGAGCGTTTCGACCGGCAGAGCGAGAAAGAGACGAATGCGGGTCTCCAGCGCGCGTGCGGCGGCGCGGAAGCCCAGCATGACCACGGCTTGCGAGCCGGTGGCCCCCGCCGGGTCGGGGATCCCCCAGTGGGCGGTGACGGGATGGCCCGGCCAGAGCGGGCACGTCTCACCCGCGGCCTGGTCACAGACGGTAAAGACGAAATCCATCTCCGGTGCGCCGGGCGCGGCGAATTCGTTCCAGGATTTGGAGCGCAGGCCCTCGGTCGGCAGCCCCTGCTCGCGCAACAACGCCAACGCCTCGGGCCGCACCGCGCCGCTGGGAAAGGAGCCCGCGGAGAAGGCGCGGAAACGGCCGCCGCCCAGATGGTTGAGCAGGCTTTCGGCGAGGATGCTGCGCGCCGAATTGCCGGTGCAGAGGAACAACACGTTGTAGGGAGTGCGCATGCGGCTCTCCGAGGCGGGGAGGGGGTCGCAGGCCGGGGCGCAGGCTGGCCGGCCACAACAATTCTCGGCCAGGAAGGCGATCAGCCCGTTCATGGCGGCATAGTCGGCGGCGTAGATCAGCGAGCGCCCCTCGCGGCGGAGACCTACGAGACCGGCCTGGCGGAGATGGGCGAGATGGAAGGAAAGCGTCGCCGCCGGCAGGCCGAGCGCCTGGGCGATCCGCCCGGCGGCGAGGCCGGCCGCGCCGGCGGGCACCAGGAGGCGGTAGATGTCGAGCCTGGTTTCCTGGGCGAGTCCGGCGAGGGCATCGAGAACCGCTAACTTTTCCATATTTCCATCATAGCAGAAATATGGAATCGATCAACCGCGGACGCCCGCGCCGCGTCGATCCGGATCTTAAAATGACAGAAGTTCTTTGGTTCTTTCTTTCAAGAAAAACTTCTTTTTTGAAAAAAAGAAGCAAAAAACTTCCTCATTTCAGTCGATATGCGGGTCGGGCCGTGCGCGGCGGAGTGCGGCCAGGATGGCTTGGCCGAGCCGGCCGCGGATCATTGCGGTGGTATCGAGTGCGAGGCGGCGGCGCCAGTTGGGGCGTTCGCGGTCGGTACCAGGGAGGTTGAGCGGCTCGGTCTCGCCGCACAAATCGTCAGCCTGGGCCAGCGCCAGCGCCGCCGGGGCAGCGGCGACGAAGCCATGGACCGGGCCGGCGAGCGCGGCAGCGTCCACCGGCTCGGCCACGATCTCGCCGGCGTCGTCGAGTGCGGCGAGCAGTGCCGCCCGCTCCGCCGCGCGTGCCGCGGTTTCCGCCGCCGGGTGGGCGAGTTGGCCAAGGGCTGCGCGCTCCTCAAGGTCGGTGCCGGCCCACCAGCCGGCGAGCGGGGGGAGATCATGGGTGGAGACGCAAGCGACCGCGGCCGCCGGGTACGACGCGGGCGGCCGGAAGCGAGGCCCGTCGCGTTCGAACCAAAGCACGCGGGTGCCGAACAGCCCCGCTTCGGTCAGGCGCTCGCGAAAGCCCTCGGGCACGGTGCCGAGATCCTCGCCGACGACGAGGCAGCCGGCGCGCGCGCTGGCCAGGGTGATTTCGGCCAGCATCGCCTCGAGATCGTAGGCGACATACGCGCCCTCGGTGGCGCCGGCCCCCTCGGGCACCCAGAAGAGGCGGGTGAGGCCCATGGCATGGTCGATGCGCAGGGCGACGGCGTGGCGCATGTTGGCCGCGAGCAGGGCGGCGAAGGGGGCGTAGCCGGCACGGGCGAGAGCGAGCGGCACCGGCGGCGGCAGGCACCAGATCTGGCCCTGGGCGGAAAAGGGATCGGGCGGCGCGCCGATGGAGACGCCGCGGGCCAGCGTTTTCGGGTTGGCCCAGGCCTCCGCCCCGTCCGGAGCGCAGCCGACCGCGAGGTCGCGGTAGAGCCCGAGCGGGCATGCCGCCGCGGCGAGCTCGCGGTCGGCGAGATATTGCAGAAATCGGGCAAACTCCACCCGCCATCGATGCGCCTGGCCGAAGGCCTCGGCCGCCGGCCCGGGGCTGCGCAGAGGCTCGGGCCAGTCGGTCCAGGCCAGGCCGGGGTGCTGCTCGGCGAGCGCCTCGAAGAGCGCGAAATTCTCCAGCGCTGCGCCGCCCGCGCCGATGAAGGCGGCGAGCTCGCCTCCCGGCTCGTCCGGCAGGGCGGCGAAGGCGGCTTCCAGCACCGCCCGCTTGAGCGCCCAGACCGCCGGATAGTCGATATGGGAGCGGGCGGCGAGCGATGCGATCTCCCCGGCCCGAGCGGCAAGCAGCGCGCGCGCCGCCGGGCTCGCGGCTACCTCGGGCAAGGACGCCAGATCGAGATAGATGGGGTCGAGAAAGCGCCGGTCGGAGGGGTGATAGGGGCTGGCGCGCTCGCGGTCGGCGGCGAAGAGCGCGTGCAGCGGGTTGAGCCCGATCAGCGCCGCTCCTTCGGCCGCGGCGAGCCGGGAGAATTGGGCGAGGGTGGTGAAATCGCCGATGCCCTGATCGCCGGCGCGACGCAGGGTGTAGAGATGGGTGGCGAGCCCGAAGCGGCGCCCGCCGGCCGCGAGCATCGCCGGCAGATGGCCACGGGCGGGCGCTGCCGTGATGGCGCAGGCGACTTCAGGACGATGGGCGAGCTGGAGCCGGTGTCGGCCGGGCGGCATCGCCGGCATGCGGGCAAGAGCGCCGCCTGCGCCATGCGGATCGAGGCCGTGCTGCGCGAGGCTCGCTTCCGCGCCCTCCTCGGTGACCAGCACGAGATCCGCCCAGCCGCCGCCTGCGATGGCACCCGGCCCGAGGGGCAGCGTGAACGGCACCCCGGCCCGCGTCGCGTGGGCGAGCGGCAGGGCGCGGCCTTCCCGCTCGGCGGCGAGGCAGGCGAGGCTTTCAGCGATCTCGCCCGGCCCGCTGGCGGGAAGCCCCATGGCGGCGAGCAGTGCGCGCTGCGTGTCCGGGCCGACCGGGTGGCGGGTGCCGCCAACGTCCCACCAGTCGGGCGCGATGCCGGCAGCGGCGGCGAGGCGGGCGAGCGCCGCCGGGTCGTCGGGGCAGCGGCGGGCGCCGGGGGCGCGGACTTCGGTGAACAGCAGCACGGCGCGGGGCGGCAGGGAGAGGACGGTTTCGCCCGCCGCTTCCGCTGCACCGTCCGCGGCGGAACTGTCGAGCCGGAGGCGCCAGCTCTGGCCGGGCCGTGGCTCGGGCAGAGCGAAGGCGAGGGCGGCGCGGCCCGCGTTGGCGGCGATCAGCGCCCGGCTCGCGGCCCGCACGGCGCTCGCAGGAGTGAACAAATCGGCGATCAGCACCGCCCGCTCGGCGCGCCAGCCGTCGCCGGTGATCGCCTCGCCCGTCGCCTCGCGCCACACCACATCGGCCAGCGCCTCGCCAGGAGCGGGCGTGCCGGTGAGGAAGCGGTCGGCGGCGAGTGCCGGGGTCTCGCTGCGCAGGCGGAGGAGGCGGGCGGTGAACGCGGCGAGCCCATGGTCCGCGCCCGCCCAGTCGAGCCAGGCGGTTTCGTTGTCCTGGGCGTAGGCGTTGTTGTTGCCGCCCTGGCTGTGGCCGAATTCCGCCCCCATCGCCAGCATCGGCGTGCCGCGCGCGACCAAGAGCGTGGCCAGCAGCGCGCGCTGGTCGCGCCCGCGCGCGGCGTGGATCGCGGGATCGGCGCTCGGCCCCTCCTCCCCGTTGTTCCAGGAATGGTTGGCGTCCGTGCCGTCGCGGTTGTCCTCGCCGTTCGCCCCATTGTGCTTGTGTTCGAAGGAGACCAGGTCGGCCAGGGTGAGACCGTCGTGCGCGGTGATGAAATTGATCCCCCGCGAGGGCCGCCGATGTGCGGCGAGCGCGCCAGCCGAGCCCGCGAGCGCGGTCGCGAGGTCGCCGCGCGCGCCCGGCTCGCCCCGCCAGAAGCGGCGGAACTGGTCGCGCGCCTGATCGTTCCATTCCCCCCAGGGTCCCGGAAATCGGCCGAGCTGGTAGCCGCCGGGGCCGATATCCCAGGGCTCGGCGATGAGTTTCAGCCGGCCCAGCGCGGGGTCGGCGGCGATGGCGGCGAGCAGGGGAGCGTTGGCGTCGAACCCGTCGGCGCGGCGGGCGAGCGTGGTCGCGAGATCGAAGCGGAAGCCGTCGAGCCCGGCGGCGGCCCAGCTGCGCAAGGCGGCCATCGCCAGCGTCACCACCGGCGCCCGGTCGCAGGCGAGCACGTTGCCGCAGCCCGCGTCATCGCTATAGCGCGCCGGGTCGGCGGGATGGAGCCGATAGTAGGTGGCGTTGTCAAGCCCGCGCAGCGAAATCGTGGGGCCGAGCGCGTCGCCCTCGCCCGAGTGGTTCAGCACCACGTCGAGGATCACCTCGATCCCCGCCGCATGCAGCGCCGCGATGGCGGCGCGGATTTCCGCCCAGCCGCCGGGGGCGAGGCGCGGGTCGGGGGCGAGGAAGGCGACCGGATTGTAGCCCCAGTAGTTGGCAAGCCCGAGCGGAACCAGGTGGCGCTCGTCGATCCAGGCTGCCGACGGCATGATCTCGACCGCGGTGACGCCGAGCGCGCACAGATGGCCGATCGCGGCGGGGTGGGCGAGGCCGGCGAAGGTGCCTTGCAGCGCCTCCGGCACGTCCGGGTAGCGGCGGGTGAAGCCGCGTATGTGCAACTCGTAGATCACGCTCTCCGCCCACTCCCGCACCGGAACGAGGGGATGCTGCGGCGCCGCGGGGGCGGTGAGGATGGCCTTGGGGACCAAGGCCGCGCTGTCGGTGGTCTCGGGTGCGCCCGGATCGTCCGCCCGCGCGCCGGCGAGGCCGGGATGCCAGGTGAAGGGCCGGTCGAGCGCGCGGGCGAAGGGATCGACCAGCAGCTTGGCCGGATTGAAGCGGTGGCCGGCGGCCGGGGCGAAGGGGCCGTACGCGCGCAACCCGTAGCGCTGGCCGGGGGCGAGGCCGGCGACATGGCCGTGGAAGACGTCACCCGTGCGCTCGGGGAGCAGATGGCGCGCCACCTCGCGGGTGCCGTGCTCGTCGAAGAGACAGAGCGCCACCGCCTCCGCATGGGCGGAGGCGACCGCGACATTGGCGCCGAGCGCGTCGGGCGTGACTCCGGGCGGCTCGGGCGCGCCCGGGGAAATCAGGCCCATGCTCTCCCAGGCCGGGTCGGGGCGGTCACGTGATCACCGAGGGTGCCGCGCGGCCGGTGTGGCGGCGGATCTCCGCCAATTCGCCGGCGAGCGCGATGAGCGGGGCCAGCGCCTCGGCGGTGGGCAGGTCGTGGCGCGCCGGGTCGGGCTCGAAGCGCTCGATATAGACCCGCAGCGTCGCCCCCGCGGTGCCGGTGCCGGACAGGCGATAGACGATTCGAGAGCCGTCCTCGAACAGGATGCGCAGCCCCTGATGGGAGGAATCGGAGCCATCCACCGGGTCGTGGTAGGCGAAATCATCCGCTCCCGCGACGGTGAGCGCGCCGAAGCGCTTCCCCGGCAGGCCGGGCAGCGCGTCGCGCAACCCCGCCATCAGCGCGTTCGCCCCTTCGGCCGGCACTTCCTCGTAATCGTGCCGCGCATAATAATTGCGCCCGAACTCGGTCCAATGGGCGCGCACGATCTCGGCGACACTCTGGCGGCGGGCGGCGAGGATGTCGAGCCAGAGCAGCACGGCCCAGAGCCCATCCTTCTCGCGCACATGGTTCGAGCCGGTGCCGGCACTCTCCTCGCCGCAGATGGTGGCGAGCCCGGCGTCGAGCAGGTTGCCGAAGAATTTCCACCCCGTCGGGGTCTCGAACAGCGGGATTTTCCGTGCCGCCGCCACCCGGTCCGCCGCCTGCGAGGTCGGCATGGAGCGCGCGATGCCGGCGATGCCGGCGCGGTAGCCGGGCGCGACATGGGCGTTGGCGGCGAGCACCGCGAGACTGTCGGAGGGGGTGACGAACAATCCCCGCCCGATGATCAGGTTGCGGTCGCCGTCCCCGTCCGAGGCGGCGCAGAGATCGGGCCCCTCCGCCGCCATGGCGAGATCGAACAGGTGGGCGGCGTGGACCATGTTCGGGTCGGGATGGTGGCCGCGGAAGTCGGGCAGCGGGGTGGCGTTGATCACGCTGCCTTCCGCCGCGCCGAGGGTGGCTTCCAGGATGCGTTTCGCGTAGGGGCCGGTGACCGCCGACATGGCATCGAAGGTGATCTGAAATCCGCCGGCAAAAAGGGCGCGAATGCGGTCGAAGTCGAACAGCGTCTCCATCAGCGCCTGATAGTCGGCGACCGGATCGACGATCTCGACGATCATGCCGCCCAGACGGAACTCGCCGATGGTGTCGAGGTGGGGGGCGGGGAGATCCTCGATCAGATAGCGGGTGAGGGTCCGCGAGCAGCCGTAGATCGCCTCGGTGATCTTCTCCGGCGCCGGTCCGCCGTTGCCGATATTGTATTTGATGCCGAAATCGCCGTCCTCGCCGCCGGGGTTGTGGCTCGCCGAGAAGATCAGGCCGCCGAAGGCGCCGCGCTTGCGGATGAGATGGGAGGCCGCCGGGGTGGACAACAGCCCACCCTGCCCGACGACCGTGCGCCCGAAGCCGTTGGCGGCGGCGATGCGCAACGCGGTCGCGATCGCCTCGCGGTTGAAGAAACGTCCGTCGCCGCCCACCACCAGTGTCTTGCCGGCGAAGCCCTCCAGACTGTCGAACACCGACTGGATGAAATTCTCCACATAGCGGGGCTGGCGGAACACCGGCACCTTCTTGCGCAAGCCGGAGGTGCCGGGGCGCTGGCCGTCGAACGGGGTGGTGGCGAGGGTCTGGATCATGGGAGCCTCGTTGCCGATCAGGCGAGAAGGTCGCGGAAAAGCTTGGCGTAGAGCCGGGCGGAGGCCTGCCAGGAGACGTCGGTCGCCATGCCGTTTCGTTGCATGCGGGTCCAAACCGCGGGCTCGCGCCAAAGGCTCGCCGCACGGCGGATGGCGCCCTCCAACGCTTCGGCGGTGACCGGGGCGAACTGCACCCCGGTGCCCACCCCGGCGGCGAGCGCCATGGCGCCGGCGTCGATCACCGTATCGGCCAGCCCGCCGACCCGGGCCACCACCGGCACCGCGCCGTAGCGCAGGGCGGAAAGCTGGGTGAGCCCGCAGGGCTCGAAGCGCGAGGGCACCAGCAGCGCGTCCGCCCCGGCCTGGAAGAGGTGGGCCAGCCCTTCGTCGAAGCCGATCAGGCAGGCGACGCGGCCAGGGTGGGTGGCGGCGGCGGCGCGGTAGCCGGCCTCGATCGGCGCCTCCCCGGTGCCCAGCACGGCGAGTTGCGCGCCCTCGGCGAGCAGGGTGGGGATGGCCGCGAGCAGCAGATCGAGCCCCTTCTGCCAGGCCAGCCGGCTGACCACGCCGAAGAGCAGCGTGCCGGCCTCCGGGGCGAGCCCGAGGCGTTCCTGCAACGCCTCCTTGTTCGCCGCCCGTGCCTTCAGCCGCCGCGCATCATAGGGGCGCGCAAGATGCGGGTCGGAAGCCGGATTCCAGAGTTCGGTGTCGATGCCGTTGAGAATGCCCGAAACCACAGCGGAGCGCGCGCGGAACAGCCCGTCGAGCCCCATGCCGCCGGCGCTGGTGAGCAGTTCGCCGGCATAGGTGGGAGAGACGGTGGTGATGCGGTCGGCGAGTTGCAGGCCCGCCTTGAGGAAGCCGACCTGGCCGTAATATTCCACCCCGGCGATCGAGAAGGATTCGGGCGGCAGATGGAGGCTCGCCAGCAGGCCGGGCGGAAACTGTCCCTGATAGGCGAGATTGTGCACCGTCATCACGCTGCGCGGCACCCGCCCGCCCGGCTGCGCGCCGAAGCGCAGATAGGCGGGCGCGAGGCCCGCCTGCCAATCGTGCGCGTGGAGGATGTCGGGGACGAATTCGGCGAGTCTGCCTGCGCCGATCGCGGCGGCCGCCCAGGCGAGGGCGGCGAAGCGCACCGCATTGTCCGGCCAGTCCCGCCCGTCCGGCCCCAGATAGGGGTTGCCCGGTCGGTCGAACAATTGTGGGGCGTCGAGTGCATAGAAGTCGATCTCGCCCACTCTGCCGCGGCAAATCCGGCCGCCGCCGCCGGGCAGCGCGGGCAGATCGAGCAAGCTCTCCGGGGCTGCGGCCTTCATCACTGCCGGATAGCCGGGCAGGAGCGGGCGCATC
The DNA here is from genome assembly GCA_027326105.1 of Acetobacteraceae bacterium. Classification (GTDB taxonomy): domain Bacteria; phylum Pseudomonadota; class Alphaproteobacteria; order Acetobacterales; family Acetobacteraceae; genus DAHWFB01. Next base: position 25,090 of record DAHWFB010000081.1, on the reverse strand, counting down.
ACCACCCCTTCGGGCGCGAGGCTCGCCGGTAGCGCGCCGACCACATCGGCCAGGCCGCCGGTCTTGACCAGCGGGAACATTTCCGAGGCGACGGCGAGGATGTTCAGCACCGTGGGGGCGGCGCCGGTCATTCCTCGAGCCTCGCGATCATCGGCGCGGTGATCAGGCAGATGCCCCGCGCGGTGCGGCGGAAGCGCCGCGCATCGAGTTCCGGGTCCTCGCCCACCACTAGCCCTTCGGGCAGACGAACGCCGCGGTCGATGACGACATCCTTGAGTCGTACCCCGCGCGACACCTCGACATAGGGCAGGATCACCGCGTTCTCGATCATCGAATAGGAGTTGATGCGCACGCCGGTGAACAGCAGCGAGCGGCGCAGCGTGGAGCCGGAGACGATGCAGCCGCCTGAGACCAGCGAGGTGATCGCCTCGCCGCGTCTGCCCTCGACGTCATGGACGAACTTCGCCGGCGGGGTAATTTCGCCATAGGTCCAGATCGGCCAGTCGCGGTCGTAGAGGTCGAGATCGGGGATGACGTCGGTGAGATCGATGTTGGCGTCCCAATAGGCATCTACCGTGCCGACATCCCGCCAATAGGGGATCGCCTCGCCGGTCGAGCGCACGCAGGAGCGCGAGAAATGATGCGCGACCGCTTTGCCGTGGGTGACGATGTAGGGGATGATGTCCTTGCCGAAGTCGCGGCTCGATCGCGGATCGGCGGCATCGCGCTTCAGCTCCTCGATCAGGAAGGCGGTCTCGAAGACATAGATCCCCATGCTGGCCAGTGCCACGCCGGGTCTGCCCGGCATCTCGGGAGGATCGGCGGGCTTTTCGAGGAAGGAGAGGATGCGGTCCTTCTCGTCGATGTGCATCACGCCGAAGCCCCTGGCCTCCGCCACCGGCACTTCGAGGCAGCCCACCGTTACATCGGCGCCCTGCTCGACATGCTGCTGCAGCATGCCCTCGTAGTCCATCTTGTAGATGTGGTCGCCGGCCAGCAGCACCATGTATTTGGGGTCGTAGCTCTCGATGATGTCGATGTTCTGATAGACCGCATCGGCCGTGCCGAGATACCATTTCTCCTCCGACACGCGCTGGCTCGCCGGCAATATGTCGAAGCTCTCGTTGCGCTCGGGGCGGAAGAAGTTCCAGCCCCGCTGGAGGTGGCGGATCAGGCTGTGCGCCTTGTATTGTGTCGCGACCCCGATGCGCCGGATTCCCGAGTTGAGCGCGTTGGAAAGCGCGAAATCGATGATCCGCGACTTGCCGCCGAAATAGACCGCGGGCTTGGCCCGCTTGTCGGTGAGTTCCATCAGCCGCGACCCGCGCCCACCGGCGAGGACATAGGCCATGGCCTGGCGCGCCAGGGGGGCGTTCATCGTTGCCTTCGCCATCATCTCGGTTTCCTCCTTGGCGTTGGTGCCGGATCTCGCGCCGGCTTCAGGCTACTCCGGGATGTAGTGCAGGAAAATCGCGGCAAGCGGGGGCAGCGTCAACGTCGCCGAGGCGGGGAAGCCGTGCGAAGGCGCGGCTTCGGCCTGGACGGCGCCGAAATTGCCCATGCCGCTGCCCCCGTAGATGGCCGCGTCAGTATTGATGACCTCCCGCCAGCGCCCCACGAAGGGCAGGCCGACGCGATACTGGAGGCGAGGCACCGGCGTCAGGTTGCAGACCACGGCGATCGGCCGCCCGTCGCCGCCATCCCGCAGCCAGGCGAACACCGACTGGTCCGCGTCATCGATGACGATCCAGCGGAATCCCTCGCCCTCGCAGTCGCGCGCGTGCAGCGCCGGCTGCTCGCGATAGAGCAGGTTGAGGTCGCGGACCAATGCCTGCACGCCACGGTGCTGGTCGCGCCCCACCAAGTGCCATTCGAGCCCACGGTTGCAGTTCCACTCTTCACCCTGCGCGAATTCCTGGCCCATGAACAGGAGCTTCTTGCCGGGATGGCCCCACATGAAGCCGTAGAGCGCGCGCAGGTTGGCGAACTTCTGCCAGCCGTCGCCGGGCATGCGGGCGAGCAGCGAGCCCTTGCCGTGCACCACCTCGTCATGGGAGAGCGGCAGGATGAAATTTTCGGAGAAGGCATAGACCAGGCTGAAACTCAGCTCGCCATGGTGCCATCGCCGGTGCACCGGCTCATGCGAGAAATAGTCCAGCGTGTCGTGCATCCAGCCCATGTTCCATTTGAAACCGAATCCGAGCCCGCCTTCGTGAACCGGCCGGGAAACGCCCGACCAGGCGGTCGATTCCTCGGCGATGGTGACGATGCCAGGATGCTCGCCATAGGCCAGGCGGTTGACATGGCGCAGGAACGCCGCGGCCTCGCGATTGTCGTTGGAGCCGTCCGGGTTGGGGATCCATTCGCCCGAGCGGCGCGAATAGTCGAGATAGAGCATCGAGGCGACGGCGTCGACGCGCAGCCCGTCGATATGGAACCGCTCGAGCCAATAGAGCGCGTTGGCAGTAAGGTAGTTCACTACCTCCCGGCGCCCGAAATTGTAGATCGCGGTGTTCCAGTCGGGGTGGAAGCCCTGGCGGGGGTCGCGATGCTCGTAGAGCGCGGTGCCGTCGAAGTGCGAGAGCCCGTGCGGGTCGGTGGGGAAATGTGCTGGTACCCAGTCGAGAATGACCGCGATGCCGGCAGCGTGCGCACGATCGACGAAACGAGCGAAGCCGCGCGGGTCGCCGAAACGCCTCGTCGGCGCGAACAGTCCGATCGGCTGGTAGCCCCAGGAGATGTCCAGCGGATGCTCCGACACCGGCAGCAGCTCGATCGCGCTGAAGCCGAGATCGACGACATAGGGAATGAGCTGCTCGGCGAGTTCGTCGTAGGTCTGGAATCCGCCGTCGTCGTGGCGCCGCCAGGAGCCGAGATGAACCTCATAGATGGAAAGCGGTGCCCGCCGTGCCTCTCCCTGCGCACGGGTTTCGAGATAGGCTGCGTCGGTCCAGGAAAAATCGTCGGTGCCGGTGACGACGGAGGCGGTAGAGGGGCGCAACTCGGCACCGAAGCCGAAAGGGTCCGCCTTCAGCGGCAAAAGGGTCCCGTCTGCACCCACGATCTCGTATTTGTAGTTGGTGCCTTCACCGACGCCGGGAGCGAAGAGTTCCCAGATGCCGCTGTCCACGCGGCGGCGCATCTGGTGCGTGCGCCCGTCCCAGCGGTTGAAGTCGCCGACGACGGAGACGCGTTCAGCATTCGGCGCCCAAAGCGCGAAATGGACGCCGCCGGTCCCCTCGTGGCGCATCGCGTGCGCACCGAGCCGTTCGAACAGCCGCCGGTGGGTGCCCTCGGCCATGAGATGATCGTCGAGCGGGCCGAGGACCGGGCCGAAGCCGTAGGGGTCGTCGAATTCCCAGTCGCCACCGGCGTTGGCCGCGTGCAGGCGGTAGCGGAAACGCTCCGTGACCCCGGAGAGGAATGCCTCGAAGAAGCCCTCGTCCCCTCGCCGCTCGAGCGGGATGGCCTTGCCCGCCAGCGGCCGCGCCTCGAGCCGGAGCGCGCCGGGAACGAATGCCCGCAGCGCCATGCCGCCCGCGGCCTCGTGCAGACCGAGCAGCCCGAAGGGATCACCATGGCGCGCGCCGACGAGACGGGCGATCTCCTCTTCCGAAGCGCGCCATTCCGGCCCCGCGGCGCTCATGACGGGTGGCCGGCGGTCGCGGTCGGCGTGTTCCAGATTTCCTCGGCGTATTCGCCGATGGCGCGATCGGACGAGAACCAGCCGACATTGGCCGTGTTGAGTACCGCCGAGCGCCACCAGAACGGCGGTTCCCGCCACATTGCCGCGACCGAACGCTGGCTGTTGCGATAGGATTCGAAATCCGCGGTGACCATGAAGTAGTCGTGATAGGTCAGCGCCTCGGTCAGTGCGCGGAAGCGGTCCGGCTCGCCGGGAGAAAAGACCCCGGATTCGAGGGCATCGAGCACCTCGTGCAGGTGCGGTGATGCAGCGATCGCCTCGCGTGCGTCGATCCCCTTGCGCCGGCGCGCTTCCACCTCCTCGGCGGCGAGGCCGAAGATGAAGATATTGTCCGCACCCACCCGCTCGCGGATCTCGACGTTGGCGCCGTCGAGGGTGCCGATGGTGAGCGCGCCGTTGAGGGCGAGCTTCATGTTGCCGGTTCCCGAGGCCTCCATTCCCGCGGTGGAAATCTGTTCCGAGAGATCGGCCGCGGGAATGATCGCCTCGGCGAGGCTCACGTTGTAGTTGGGCAGAAACACGACCTTGAGCAGCCCGTGGACCGCGGGGTCGCTGTTGACGATGCGCGCAACGTCGTTGGCGAGCTTGATGATCAGCTTGGCCTGCTGGTAGCTCGCCGCCGCCTTCCCCGAGAAGATCTTCACCCGCGGCACCCACTCCTGCATCGGCTGCGCGCGCATCGCCTCGTAGAGGGCGATGGTCTGGAGGATGTTCAGAAGCTGGCGCTTGTATTCATGGATGCGTTTGATCTGCACGTCGAACAACGCATCCGGATCGACGCGGATATGCAGGCGTTCGCCGATGAGATTGGACAGGCGCACCTTGTTGGCCCGCCGTGCGGCGGCGAACTTCGCGCGGAATCCGGCATCCTCGGCGAGCGGGACGAGTTGTTCGAGCACGCGCGCGTCATCGAGCACCCTGGATCCGAGCGCCTCGACGAGCAGGGAGGTGAGCGCGGGGTTGGCTTCGAAAAGCCAGCGGCGGAAGGTGATACCGTTGGTCTTGTTGACGATACGCCGTGGATAGATGGCGTTGAGATCATGGAACACCGTCTTGCGCATCAGCTCGGTGTGCAGCGCCGAGACGCCGTTGACATGGTGCGAGCCGATGAAGGCGAGATGGCCCATGCGGACCCGGCGCCCGTTGCTCTCATCGATGATCGAAAGGCCCGAGAGCGGCACTCCAAGTTCGCGCTTGCGCAGCGCGTCGAGATGCACCGAGTTGATCATGTAGATGATCTGCATGTGGCGCGGCAGCAGCCGTTCCATCAGCGGTACCGGCCAGGTCTCGAGCGCTTCGGGCAGCAGGGTGTGGTTGGTGTAGGAGAGGGTGGCGTTGGTGATCTTCCAGGCTTCCTGCCACTCGATCCCATGGACGTCGAGCAGGATGCGCATCAGTTCCGCGACCGCGATCGCGGGGTGGGTGTCGTTGAGCTGGATCGCGACCTTCTCGGGCAGGAGCCGGATGTCCGCGTATTGGCGGATATGGCGGCGGATGAGGTCCTGCAGCGAAGCGGAGGCGAAGAAATACTCCTGGCGCAGCCGCAGTTCCTGGCCCGCCGGCGTCGCGTCGCTGGGATAGAGGATCCTCGAGATCGACTGCGCCCGGACGGAGTCGCCGAGCGCACCGACATAGTCGCCGCGGTTGAATGCCTCGAGGCTGAGCGGGTCGGGTGCGCGTGCCGACCACAGGCGCAAGGTGTTCACATGATCGCCCCGCCAGCCCACCACCGGGGTGTCGAACGCGACCGCCTCCACCGTTTCCGCCGGATGCCACACCAGCCGGTCGGTGCCATCGTCGTTGGGGAGGGCCTCGACATGGCCGCCGGTGCCGATGTCGTATTTGACTTCCGGCCGGGCGAATTCCCACGGGTTGCCGAAGGCCAGCCACTCCTCGGGATATTCGCGCTGCCAGCCGTCCTTGATGGCCTGGTAGAACAGCCCGTTCTCGTAGCGGATGCCGTAGCCGTAGGCCGAGATACCCAGGGTCGCCATGCTTTCCATGAAACAGGCGGCGAGCCGTCCGAGACCGCCGTTGCCGAGCGCCGCGTCAGGCTCGACATTGCGCAGCCTCTCGAGATCGACCCCTAGCTCGGCCAGCGCGGTGCGGGTGATCTCGGTCAGCCCGAGGTTGCCGAGCGCGTCCATCAGCAGCCGCCCGATGAGGAACTCGAGCGAGAGGTAATAGACCCGCTTGCGGCTTTCGCGATAGGTGTCGCGCGTCGATGCGATCCAGCGCTCGACGATGCGGTCACGCACCGCGAGCGCGGTGGCGATGAACCAGTCACGGTCGGATGCGGTGACCAGGCTCTTGCCCACCTCGTAGGTGAGCTTGGCGTGGATCGCCTCCCGCCAGGCGCCGGCGTCAACGATTTCCGGCAGGCTGGGCAGCGGCGGGGGGTCGGTGCGGACGGCGGCGGGCGCGCTCATGGGGGATCCTCGATCACTTTTGTCTCGGGTTGACGCAGCGGCCGGCGCGGGGTGCGCGCCGCCGCCCGCACGCTTCAGCCGCTTCCCCCGGGGTCGATCCAGCCGATGTGCCCGTCGCTGCGGCGGTAGACGACGTTGATCGTGCCGGTCGTGATGTTGGCGAAGACCAGCGCCGGCTGGTCGGCGAGGTCGAGGCGCATCACCGCCTCGCCCACCGAAAGCCGGGCGATTTCCGCGGGGCTCTCCGCGATCACCGTCGCGTGCAGCCCGTTCGTCCCGTCCTCCGCTCCCGCCGTCTCCTCCTCGTCGGGGCGCAGCACATACTGCCGGCCGGTGGCCACCGGTCGTTCGCGGGTGGCGAGATCGCGCGCGTGTTCGTTCACCCGCCGCCGATAGCGGCGCAGCCGCTTGGCGAGATGCTCGGCGGCGTCGTCGAGCGCGGTGTTCGCATCCGCCGCCTCGCCTTCACCGCGCAGGGTCAGGCCACGGGCGGCGTGGAGGTTGATGTCGCAGGTGAAGAAGCTGCGGGCCCGTCCGAAGGTGACGTGGGCCTCCAGCGCATGGTCGAAATACTTGCCGGCGATGGTCCCCAGCTGGTCCGCGACCCGGGTCTGGAGCGCGGAGGAGAGCTCGACCTGCTTGCCCGAGACATTGATCTTCATCGTTCGTTTCCCTTCGTCAGGCAGCCAGCGCACCCCCGGAGCCGCGGGGTCGGGTTCCGGTTAGGCCGGCACGGCCTTCTCCCGCTTGCGCTGCACCGAGTTGGGGATGCGCAGCGCCTCGCGGTATTTGGCCACAGTCCGGCGGGCGATGTCCACGCCCTCCCGCCGCAGCGCCGCGACGATCGCGTCGTCGGAGAGGACATCCGCCGCCGATTCGGCCGCGATCAGGGCACGGATGCGGTGGCGCACGGTCTCCGAGCTATGACTTTCCCCATCCGTTCCTCCGATCGCCGTGGTGAAGAAATATTTCAGCTCGAACAGGCCGCGCGGGCAGGAGAGCGCCTTGTTGGCGGCCACCCGGCTCACCGTGCTCTCGTGCATTTCCACCGCGGCGGCGATGTCGCGCAGGATCAGCGGCCGCAGATGGGCGATGCCATGGCGCAGGAACCCGTCCTGGCGGCGCACGATTTCCGCGGCGACCTTCAGGATGGTCTCCGCACGCTGCTCGAGAGTGCGGGCGAGCCAGGTCGCGCTCTGCATCCGCTCGGTGAGCCAGGCCCGCTCCTGCGGCTTCGCCCCGGCCAGTACCCGCGCATGGAAGCGGTGGTTCACCAGCACCCGGGGCAGCGTCTGCGGGTTGAGCTCGACCTGCCAGCCCCCATCCGGGGCCGCGGAGACCAGAACGTCGGGAACCAGCGGGCGGATCGGCTCCGCGTTCCCGCGCGCGCCGGGCTTGGGATCGAGGGCCCGGATCTCGGCGATCATTTCGGCCAGATCCTCGGCATCCACGCCGCAGATCTCGCGCAGCCGGGGCAGTTCGCGCCGGGCCAGCAGGTCGAGATTCTCCAGCAGCATCGCCATCGCCGGGTCGAGCCGGTCGCGCTCGGCAAGCTGGGCGGCGAGGCACTCGCGGAGGCTGCGCGCGAACAGGCCGGCCGGCTCGAAGCGCATCATCCGCGCCCGCACCGCCTCGACCGTGGCGAGCGGGCAATTCAGCGTCGCGGCAAGCAGCATCGGCTCGGCGGCGAGCCTCCCCGCCCCGTCGAGGAGCGCGATGAGGTGGAGCCCGATCATCCGCTCGCGCGGATCGGCGAACGCGAGGCGGACCTGCTGGGCCAGGTCGTCGCGCAAGCTCGGCGGCTGCTCCGCCAGATCCTCGGGCGTTCGCTCGCTGCTGGAAAAGTCGGTGGCGCCACCACGACCCATCGGCATCACGCCGTCGCCGGCGCCGCCCGAATCGTAGCTATTGGAGAAATCGGCGTCGAGCGGCGCCGCGCCGGGCGCGGCCAGCGCGCCGCCACCCACCAGGGCGGTGAGATCGGCGCTCTCCGCGGGCCGCAACGGGGTCTGGTCGGGCGCGGGGGCCTCCGGCGCCGGCCCGGCGGCCCCCCCCTCATCGGCCTCGAGCAGCGGGTTGCGCTCGATCTCCTCGGCGACGAAACTCGCCGCCTCGACGTTGTTGCAATGCAACAGCTTGATCGCCTGCCGCAGTTGCGGAGTGATCACGAGGGTCTGGGTCTGGCGTAACTCGAGCCGCGGTCCTAGGGCCATGGCCCCACTCTACAGGCTGAATCTTTCTCCAAGATAGACTCGCCGCACGCCCTCGTGCGCCACCACCTCGGCCGGGCGGCCCTCCATCAGCACCTGGCCCTGGTGCAGGATATAGGCGCGGTCGATGATCTCGAGGGTCTCGCGCACGTTGTGGTCGGTGATCAGCACGCCGATGCCGCGGTCCTTGAGGTGGGAGACGAGGGCGCGGATCTCGGCCACCGCGATCGGGTCGATGCCGGCGAGCGGCTCGTCGAGCAGGATGTAGGATGGCCCGGTCGCGAGGGCGCGTGCGATCTCGACCCGCCGCCGCTCTCCCCCTGAAAGCGCCAGCGCCGGCGTGGGGCGGAGATGGCCGATGCCGAACTCGGCGAGCAGCGAATCGAGCAGGATCTGGCGGCGGTCGGGGTCGCGCTCCACCACCTCGATCGCGGCCATGATGTTCTGCTCGACGGTGAGGCCGCGGAACACGCTCGCCTCCTGCGGCAGATAGCCGATGCCGAGGCGGGCGCGGCGGTACATCGGCAGGACCGTGATGTCGGTTCCGTCGAGGCTGATGGTGCCGGCGTCGGGGCGAACGAGCCCCATGATCATGTAGAAGGTGGTGGTCTTGCCGGCACCGTTGGGACCCAGAAGCCCCACCGCCTCGCCCCGGCGCAGACGGAGCGACACGTTGCGCACCACGGGACGTTTGCGGAAGCGCTTGCCGAGCCCCTGCGCCACCAGGCCGGCACCGCCCGAGACCAGCCGCAACGGCTCGCTCACGGCTTCGTGCTTCCGGATGCGGCGGCACCAGGACTGGTGGCACCAGGACTGGCGGCATCGGGGGCCGATTTGGGCAGGACCAGCCCGTTCACCCGCCCGCCGGGGGCTGCGATCAATTGCGCGACCCCGGTCTTGAGATCGACCACCGCCTCCGCCCCGTTCAACTGGTTGGCGCCGCGGGTGATGCGCACGTGTCCGGCCAGCCGCGCGATCCCGGTGGCGGGGTCATAGACGCCGCGGTCGCCGGTCGCCGTGGTGGTGGCGGTGGTGATGACGACGTGGCCGATCGCATCGACCCGCCGCAGTCGCCCCGAAGCGGCGAGCGGATCGGCCGGCACGGCGCCCGCCCCCACCGGCGCGGCGGCCGGCGGGGTGGCAGCAGCGGTGGGCGGGCTGGTATAGCCAACCAGCGTGTCGGCGGAGATGCGCCGGCCGGAGCGGGTGATGAGCAGCGCGTCTCCGCGCGCCACCGCCATGCGCTTGGCAGCCCAGTATTCGATGGAATCGCGCGCGGTCAGCGTATCCGCGGGCGAGGTCAGCCGCAGATGCCGGCCAGTCAGCACCAGCACCTGCTGGTCGAGGTCATAGACCGCATGATCGGCCACCGCCTGGTCGGTCGCGGTGAAGATGTGTACGTGCCCGACCGCTTCCAGCAGATAGATCTGGTTGCCCTGGGTGTCGGGCAGCGTGGCCGCGCCGGCCGCCGGCCTGGTGGCGGCGGTGGTGGGCAGCGCGCCTGCGGTGGCGGCCTTGGCGCGGTAGTGGGCGATCAACCGGTCGGCGGTCACCGTCACGCCATTGCGTACCGCCCGCGCGTCGCCCTTGGCGATCACCTCGTGCTGGGCCTGGCGCCACTCCATGCCGCCCGCTGCGCTGATCGCGATCGGCCCGCCCTGGGAGAAGTCGAGCGCCTGCGCCCGCGCCGCGCCGGCGGGCAGGATCGCGGCGGCGAGGACCGCCAGTAGAACGGCGGCGCGGCCCATCATCCGGCGCCGTCGAGCACCAGCCGGGTCGGTCCGGTGAAATCGATCACGGCGCCCTGGTCGCGCACCGTGAAGCCGGTGGCGGTCAGGGTGCCGAACGGTCCGCTCGCCCGCGTCGGCGCCCTCCCCGTCGCGGTGCCGCCCGCGAGGTCGATGGCGGCGCTGCTGGTTGTCAGCCGGGTGCCGTCATCCCGGTAGAGGGTGACCCGCGTCGAGAGATCGAGTGTGCGGCTGCGCTGGTGGTAGAGCCCGGTCGCCGCCTGCAGGGTCAGCCAGGCCCCGGATTTCAGCGTGATGTCGCCCTTCGGTCGGAACAGCCGCACCGTGCCTTCGCCGGCCTGCACCGCGCGCGCGGCGGTCAGGGTGAAGGGTTCGCCCGCCGCGCTCACGCTGCGGTAGCGCGCCCCGCGCATCGAATCCCCCGTCGCGGTGACCCCGCTCGCCGACCGGAAGGTCATCCGCGCGCCTTTGCCGGCGGGGTCTATGTCCGGCCACAGCGCGGTCGCTGCCAGCAGGGCGAGGGCCGCGAGCGGCAGCAGGCGCTTCGACCAGGTCACGAGCAGGCGCCGGCGTGCGATCTGGCGCGGCGAGACCGCGGCCGCCGGCCACTGCCGTGGCTCGGGGGGCGGCAGCGGCGGGAGGCCGGGCAGGTGCGGGGCGGCGCTCATCGCCACCTCAGGCGACCCCGGCGCGCAGCAGGTCATGGACATGCAGGAGCCCGAGCGGACGGGCGTTGGCATCGCAGACGAAGAGCGCGGTGACCGGCCGCTCGCCCGCGTTCATGCGCCGGAGCGCCTCGGCCGCCAGCGTGTCCGGCCCCACGGTGCGCGGCGCGGCGTGCATGATCTCGCCGACCCGGCGGCCGAGAAGGTCCGGCCCCATGGCGCGACGGAGGTCCCCGTCGGTGACGATGCCCACCAGCCGGCCGCCCTCATCCACCACCCCGAGGCAGCCGAACCCCTTGCCGGTCATGGTCAGGATCGCCCGCGCCATCGGCTCATCGGGTGCCGCCAGCGGCAGCGCTTCTCCCGCATGCATCAGATCCCGCGCCCGCGCGAGCCGCGCTCCGAGCCTTCCACCAGGGTGGAACAGGCGGAAATCGGCCGCCGTGAAGCCGCGCCGGGTGAGCAGAGCGACCGCGAGCGCATCGCCGAGCGCCATCTGCATGATGGTGCTGGTGGTCGGCGCCAGCCCGTCGGGCCCTGCCTCCGGCAGATCGGGCAGCAGCAGGGCCACGGTCGCGGCGCGGGCGAGCGTGCTCTCCGCGCGAGCGGTCACCGCGATCAGCGCCAGCCCGAAGCGGGCGGCGTGGGCGACGAGGTCGGCGAGTTCCGCAGTCTCGCCGGAATTGGAGAGGGCGAGCACCACATCGCCGGCGACGATCATGCCGAGATCGCCGTGCGAGGCCTCGGCGGGATGGACGAACTGCGCCGGGGTGCCGGTGGAGGCCAGGGTGGCCGCGACTTTGCGCCCGACATGGCCCGATTTGCCCATGCCGCTGACCACCACCCGCCCCGATGCCGCGGCGAGCAGATCGACCGCCCTCACGAACCGCCCGTCGAGCCCGGCGGCGAGCGCCCGCAACCCTCCCGCCTCGGTGGCAAGCACCTCGCGTGCCACGGCGAGGTCGGCATCTTCCTCGCGCAACCGCGCGGCAGCCTCCATGCACAAGCCTCCTGCATCCCTGGTATGGCGAGCCCGGCGCGCCGGGTCAACGCCGCGTCCGGCGCGCGCTTGGCCGCCCCGGCCGGAGCGCGACAGGAACGGGCCAATTGGGGCGGAAATCGGGCGGCAAGCGTAACCGCCGGTTTCACGCGGCGGCGTTCACTCCTCCACCAGCCGCGTCACTGCCCAGCCCGATCCCGCCCCCCCGTCGGACAGGCGCGCGTGCAGTGCGGCAAGGATCGCGCCGGCTTCGGCCTCGAAGCCCCAGGGCGGATTGCCGACGAGAAGGCCGCTGCCGTTCAGCCGCGCGGGGTCGAGCGGCTCTCGCAGCCAGAGTTCCGCGGCCACCAGGTCGCGCAGCCCGGCCTCCCGAAGCGCGGTGTGGAAGGCGCGGACCGGGGCGCGGTGCTTGATCGGATACCAGGCGGCGAACACCCCGCCGGGGAAGCGTGCCCGCCCCGCGCGCAACCCTGCGGCCAACCGCTCGAACTCGCCGGGCTGTTCGAACGGCGGGTCGATCAGCACCAGCCCACGGCGCTCGCGCGGCGGCAGCAGTCCACGCAGCGCCTCCCAGCCGTCGCGGCGATGGAGCTCGATCCCGGCGATGGCGCCGAAGCGCCGGCGGAGGGCGCGGTACTCCTCCGGGTGCAGTTCGCAGCACACCAGCCGGTCCCCCGGGCGGAGCAGGGAGGCGATCAGCGCGGGCGAGCCGGGATGGAGCGGCCCCGCGGCCTCGACCAGAGCGAGCCAGCGCGCAAGCGGGGGCGGCGGATCGGCGCGCAGCCGCCCGATGCCGCCTTCCGCCTCGCCGCCGCGGGCCGCCGCGGGCCCGGCGAGATCATAGGCGCCGGCGCCGGCGTGCGTATCGAGCACGGCAAACGGCGCTGCCTTGCCCGCCAACGCCGTGACCAGAGACACCAGCAGCGCATGTTTGAGACAGTCGGCGTGGTTGCCGGCGTGGAACGCGTGCCGGTAGTTCACCCCGCCGTCTCCAGCGTCTCCAGCGGCCAGCGCGGGCGCGGCGCGAAGTCCAGCGGGTCGAACCGCCCCTCGCGCAGCCGTTCGATGCCGGCCCACGCCACCATCACCGCGTTGTCGGTGCAGAGTGCGGGCGGCGGGGCGAACAGCGCGAAGCCCCGGCGGGCGGCGGTCTGCGCCAGGGCGTCGCGCACCGTGGCGTTGGCCGCGACCCCTCCGGCGGCGACCAGCAGGCGCGCTCCGGGGGCGTCCATTCCCGGGTGGCGCTCGGCAAAGAGCGCCATGGCGTGGGCGGCGCGATCGGCCATCACGGCGGCGACGGCGGCCTGGAAGCCGGCGGCGAGATCGGCGCTCTCGGCCGCGGTCGGGCCGCCCTCGCCGCAGCGGCCGACCGCCAGGGCGAGCGCCGTCTTTAGACCGCTGAAGCTGAAGTCGCAGCCCTTCCGCCCGAGCAGCGGGCGGGGCAGGCGGTGGCGGCGCGCATCGCCCGCCGCGGCCAGGCGTTCGAGCGCGGGCCCGCCCGGCCAGCCCAGCCCGAGCAGCTTGGCCGCCTTGTCGAAGGCTTCGCCGGCCGCATCGTCGAGCGTGGACCCCAGGCGCACGTATCGTCCCACGCCCTCGACGGCGGCGAGCAGCGTGTGCCCGCCCGAGACCAGCAGAAGAAGATAGGGAAACGCGGCACCCTCCGCCCGCAACCCGGGCAGGCGCACGGTCAGCGCGTGCGCCTCGAGATGATTGACCGCGAGGAACGGCACCCCGCGTGCCAGCGCCACCCCCTTGGCATAGGACGAGCCCACGATGAGCCCGCCGATCAGCCCCGGCCCCGCCGTCGCCGCCACCGCGCCGATGTCCGCGAAGCCGGCTCCCGCCTCGGCGAGTGCGGCGCCGACCAGCCGCGGCAGGTGGGCGAGATGGGCGCGGGCCGCGATCTCCGGCACCACCCCGCCGTGCGGCGCGTGCTCCGTGAACTGGCTCAGTACCACCGCGGCGCGCACCCGCCCGGCTCCATCGAGCAAGGCGCAGGCGGTTTCGTCGCACGAGCTTTCGATACCAAGGAGGAGGGCTCCACGGTGGGCGGGGGGGTCGGCTGCGAAAAAATCGCGGGAGCGCACGCGGCACACTTTCCTTCATGAGGCGCGCATATTAGGACAACGCGATGACCGTCGCCCATCCTGAGCCCCATCCGCAGCACGAGCCGCGGGTGAAGCAGCATTTTCGCGACCTGCCGCTGCGGGTCGGCACCCGCGGCTCTCCGCTCGCGCTCGTCCAGACCCGCCATTTTCTCCGCCTGCTGGAACATTTCTGCCCGGTCCTGCGCGCGTTCGATGTGTTCGACCAGCAGGCCATCCGCACCACCGGGGACATGGTGCAGGACCGTCCGCTCGCCGACATCGGTGGCAAGGGGCTGTTCGCCAAGGAGATCCACGAGGCCCTGCTCGACCGGCGGATCGATTTCGCGGTGCACAGCCTGAAGGATCTCGAAACCCGCCTGCCCGAGGGGGTGGAGCTCGCCTGCACCCTGCCCAGGGAGGACGCGCGCGATGTGCTGATCCTCGGCCCGGGCTGCGGCACGGCCTGCGCGGAAGCGCCGCTCGACGCTCTGCCCGCGGGCGCGGTGATCGGCACCTCCTCGGTGCGCCGCCAGGCCCAGCTCCTGCATCTGCGCCCCGATCTCGCGATGGTCGGCCTGCGCGGCAACGTCCAGACCCGTCTGGCGCGCATCGCCGAAGGGGCGTGCACGGCCAGCCTGCTCGCGCTCGCCGGGCTCCGCCGTCTGGGCATCGAGGCCGCCGGCGCCGTGGTGCTCGACCCCGCGTTCATGGTCCCCTCCGCCGGCCAGGGCATCATCGGCGTGACCGTGCGTGCCGACGATACCGAACTGCGCGAGCTGCTCGGCGGCATCGAGGATCCGGAAGCGAAGGCGGTTTCCAGCGCCGAGCGTGCCCTCCTCGACGCGCTGGACGGATCCTGCCGCACCCCGATCGGCGGCCATGCGGTGCTCCTCCCCGGCGGGCTCCTGCGCCTGACCGGCCTGGTGGCCCGGGCCGACGGAAGCTTCCTGCTGCGCCGGACGATCGAGGGCGCGGCCGCCGACGCGGTACGGATCGGCCGTGAACTCGGTCTTGCTCTGCGTGCCGACAGCCCCGCCGACCTCTTCGTCTGACCCGGGACGGCGCCGTGCTGGCCGTGCCCCCCGAACCTCCCCACGCTTCGCTCTCGCGGGTCGTGCTGATCACCCGGCCGGAGCCGGGCGCCATCGAGACCGCGGCGGCGCTTTCGGCGCGGGGCCTCGTGCCGCTGATTGCCCCCGCGCAGGCGATCCGCCTGCTGCGTTCGAGCCTGCCGCCGGCCTCCGAACTGCAGGGGGTTCTGTTCACCAGTGGCCAGGCGGTCGCTCGGCTCGGCGCCGCCTATCACGGCGTGCCCGTCTTCGCGGTGGGGGACGCGACGGCGGCGCGCGCCCGCGGCCAGGGGTTCGTCGAGGTCCGCAGCGCGGCCGGAGACGCCGCTGCGCTGGCCGCCCTCGTGCGCACGCGCTGCCGGCCCGCGGCGGGGCCGCTTCTCCTCGTCTGCGGGCGGGGTGACGGCGAAGGGCTGGCGGAGGCTCTGCGCGGCGACGGATTCCGGGTCCTGCGCCGGGTCGTCTATGCCGCGCAGCCGGTGCATTCGCTGGCGGCGCCGGCGCGGCGGGCGCTCGCGGAAGGGCGGATCGGGCGGGCGCTCTTTTTCTCCACCGCTTCCGCCCACGCGTTCGCCGCCCAGGTCGGCGCCGCCGATCTCGCCGCCCATCTCGCCGTGGTGGAGGCGCTGGCGATCGCCGAACCGGTCGCGGTCGCACTTCAGGGCTTGCCGTGGCGCGCCGTTCGTGTCGCAGTAAGGCCGACGATGGAATCCCTGCTGGCACTGTTGTGATGAGCGAAGCCGCACCCGAATCCGAACCGCCGACGATCCCTCCGCGTTCCTCTGCTCGGCGCGACCGGCTGCCGATGCTGGTGCTGGTCGGCTGGATGGTGCTGGCGATCGGGCTGATCTGGCTATGGCGCCATCCGGCAGCCAACGGAGCGGCGGCGGCCAAGGCGATCGCAGCACTCGGGGTGCGGGTCGCGGCGGCCGAGAAGAACGGCGCATCGCTGGCGGCGGCGCTCGCTGGCGTGCGCACCGATCTGGCGGCGGCGGCGGCGCGTGAGAGCCGGCTCGGCCTCCGGCTCGATGGGCTGGTCGCCGGGCAGAGCGCGGCCCGGCAGGACAGCGCGAGCGCGCTCGCCGCGCTGGCCAAGCGGTTCAAGGCCACGCTGGCCGCGCTGCGCGCCGCACAGGATTCGACCGTGGCCCGGGTCGCTGCGCTGGAGAAGCGTCCTTCCGCCGCGGCCGCACTCGCCGCGGCCGAGACTGCGCTCGCCGCCGTCGGCCAGCGGCTGGACGGGCTCGCCGCGCGCGAGGGCCGCCTCGCCGGGCGCCTCGCGGCGCAGGACGGCGCGACCGCCGCTCGCTTCGCCGCGCTCGGCGAGCGGCTCGGCGCGATCGAGGCCAGCCTCGCCCGGCTGAACACCGAGGCCGGAGCGGTGCCGGCGCTGTCCGCCCGTGCCGAGCGTCTCGCCGCCATCGCCACCGCCGAATCGGCGCTTGCCGCCGGCCGGCCGCTGGGCACGATCGCCGGCGCGCCCCCGGTGCTTGCCCAATTCGCAACCCGCGCTCCGCCGACCGAGGCGGCCTTGCGCGCGGGCTTCCCGGCGGCGGCCAAGCTGGCGCTCGCGGCGAGCCTCCCGGCGCGGGCGCAGCAAGGCTTCCTCGCGGGCGTCTGGGCGCGCCTGGGCAGCCTCGTCACCATCCGCCGCGGCGACCGCGTGCTCCTCGGTGACCCCGCCGCCGGGGTGATCGCGCGGGCGCGGAGCGCGCTCGATGCCGGCGATCTTCCCGGCGCGGTCACGGCGCTCGGCGGCCTGCACGGCGGGGCGGCGAAGGCGATGGCGGGCTGGCTCGGTCAGGCGCGGGCGCTGCTCGCGGCGCGTGCGGCGCTCGCCGCCATGGCCGCCGCCGGCTGATGCGCCGCCTGCTCGCGATCCTCGTCCTCGCGCTCCTCGTGCTCGCGGGGGTGTGGTGGCTCGGCAATCTGCCGGGCGTGGTGGTGGTGCGCCTCGGCGACATCACCGCCTCCGCCCGGGTGCCGGTCGCGGCGATCGGGCTCGTTCTCCTTTTTCTTCTGCTCTACGCCATCGTGCGGCTCCTGCTCGGGCTGGTGCGGCTGCCGCGCACCCTGCGCCGCTGGCGCGGGCTGCGGCGGCGCGCCCTCGGCGACCGCGCCGTCACCCGGGCGCTGGTCGCCCTCGCCGCCGGCGAAGCCGGAGACGCCCGCCACCACGCCGGACGCGCGCTGCGCCTGCTCGGGCCGGTGCCGCAGAGCCTCGTTCTGGTCGCCGAAGCGGCGCGGCTGGCTGCCCTGCCCGGAGAAGCGGAATCCGCCTACGGCCGCCTCGCCGCCGACCCCGAGGCCGCCTTCCTCGGTTTGCGCGGGCTGATCCGGAGCGCGATCGAGCGCGAGGATTGGGCCCAGGCGAACGCGCTCGCCGCTCGTGCCGAGGCGGCCCATCCCGGCGCCGCGTGGCTGCGCGCCGAGCGGGTGCGCCTGGCGGTGCGGAGCCAGGACTGGAGCGCCGCCCTCGCTCTTGCCGGACCCGAGGCGCCGCGCGCCGCCTTCGCCGCCGCCGCGGCGACCGCGGCGACCGACCCCTCGGAGGGGCTGCGCCTCGCCCGCCGCGCCTTCGAGGCCGATCCCGCGCTGGCACCCGCCGCCCTCGCTTACGCCCAGCGGCTGCGCGAATCCGGGCGGGAGGGGCGCGCGCTCAAAGTCATCCGCCGCGCCTGGAGCGAAAGCCCGCACCCCGATCTCGCCGAATTCGCCTTGTCCACGGTGGTCGAGCCGCTCGCCCGGATGCGGGCGGCGCAGGAGCTGGTGGCGGAGAATCCCACCCATGTCGAAAGCCGGTTCCTGCTGGCACGCGCGGCGCTCGCCGCCGGGCTGACCGGGGAGGCCCGACGCCATGCCGAGGCGGCCGCAGCCGGCGGGCTGGACCAGCGCCGCGTCTGGATGCTGCTCGCCGAGATCGCCGACGCCGAAGCGCCGGAGGGTGGCGGGGTGGCGGCCAGCCTCGCCGCGCTGCGCCGCGCCGCCACCGCCGAGCCCGACCCGGCATGGCGCTGCGGCGTCTGCGGCGCCGAGCACGCGAGCTGGCACGCCGCCTGCACCAATTGCGGCGAAGCGGGCAGCCTGAACTGGCGTGGCCCCGCGCGCTCCTCGGCGGAACTGCTCGCGCCCCGCCTTTCCGGGCCGGCGGTGCAGCCGGAGTAGCCCCGCGCGCGGCAAACGTTGCGGTTGACCCACGGCCCCGCTCTCTGCCATTGATCCGAACGGTCCGGTCATTTTCGGCGTTGCGCCACCCGCGCGCACCACCATCTGATCCGCGAAGGGGCGAGATCCAGAGCATGAACAGGTTTCGAGCGCGTCCTTGCCGTGCCTTCGCGCTGCTGCTGTCGCTCTCCGCGGGGTTGCTGCCCGCGGTCGCAGCGGCGCAGATGCCGAAGATGGGCCCGCCGGCGGTGGGGGTGGTGAAGGCGGTGAAGCAGCCGCTCTACCGCACCAATGATTTCGTCGGCCGGGTGCAGTCGCCCCAGCGGGTGGCGCTGGTCGCGCGGGTGAGCGGGGTGCTGCGTGCCCAACTCTTCACCGAGGGGCAGGAGGTCAGGAAGGGCCAACTGTTGTTCCGCCTCCAGCGCGGCCCCTATCTGGCCGCGGTGGAGGCCGCGCGGGCGGTGATCGCGCAGGCCCAGGCGCAATTGAACAACGCCGCGGTGACGCTGGGGCGGGCGCGGAAGCTGCTCGGCACGCCGGCGGGCAACCAGTCCACGGTGGACGCGGCGCTCGCGCAGGAACAATCCTACGCGGCGCAGGTGATGGCGGGGCAGGCGCAATTGAAGACCGCCGAGATCAACCTCGGCTACACGCTCATCCGCGCCCCGATCGACGGTCGGATCGGTCTCGTGACCTACACGCCGGGCAACGTGGTCGGCCCCTCGTCCCAGGCGCTCGCGACCATCGTCAGCCAGGACCCGATGAACGTGCTGTTCCCGATCCCGGTGACGACCTACCTCAAGCTGCGGGCGCGCTTCGCGGCGCAGGGCGGGCTGAAGGCGGCGGCGATCGCGCTCGTTCTCCCGGACGGGGAGAGCTACGCCCAGTCCGGAACCATCGACTTCGTCGATACCGGCGTGACCCAGAGCACCGACACCGTGCTGCTGCGCGGCACCATCCCCGACCCGCGGCTGGCCGGCCTCACCTCCGGCCGGCTCGGCGACCGGGCGCTGACGGATGGGGAGTTCGTCAGCGTGACGCTCAAGGATCTCCGCCCGGTCGAGGCGCTGGTGGTGCCGCGCGCCGCGGTGCTCTCGGACCAGTCCGGCAACTACGTGTTCGTGGTGGGGCCGGGCAACAAGGTCGTGCAGACCTACGTGACGCTCGGCCAATCGACGCCGTCGGTCGCCGCCATTCTCAAGGGCCTCTCGGCGGGGCAGGAGGTGGTGGTGGACGGCATCCAGCGCGTCCACCCCGGCCTCGTCGTCGCCCCCGGCCCGGCGAGCCTGATGCCCGGCGCGCTCGCGCCCCAACCCGCCCCCCCGGCGGGCAAGCAGGCGGCGGGGAAATAGGCCGGTGATCTCGGGCATCTTCGTCGACCGGCCACGGCTGGCGGTGGTCATCGCCATCGTCATCACCCTCGCCGGCCTGATCGCGCTGACCCGCATCCCGGTGGCGCAGTTCCCCGACGTGGTGCCGCCCCAGGTCCAGGTCTCGACGACCTATCCCGGCGCCTCGGCGCAGGTGGTCGAAGAGACGGTGGCGCAGCCGCTGGAGGCGGCGATCAACGGCGTCGACCAGATGCTCTACATGTCCTCCAACAGCTCGAACGGCGGCAACTACGGGCTTTCGATCAGTTTCGCCCTGGGCTCGGACCCCAACATCGACACCGTCAACGTCAACAACCGCGTCCAGGCCGCGCTCGCCCAGATGCCGGCCGAGGTGCAGCAGGAAGGCATCACCGTCCAGAAGCGCTCCTCCTCGGTGCTGGCCTTCATGTTCGTCTACAGCCCGACCGGGAAATACACCCCGCTCTTCATCAGCAACTACATCACTATCAACATGCTCGATGCGCTCTCGCGCGTGCCTGGTGTCGGGCAGGTGTTCGTGTTCGGGGCGCAGAACTATTCGATGCGGGTGTGGCTCGATGTCAACCGCCTCACCGCGCTCGGGCTCTCCCCCTCGGACGTGATCGCCGCGATCCAGGCGCAGAACGTGCAGGCGCCGGTGGGCCGGATCGGTGCCCTGCCCACCACCGGCAATCCGCAGTACCAGCTCAACGTGGTGACGCAGGGGCGGCTTTCGACCCCCGCCGAGTTCGGCAACATCATCATCCGCGCCAACCCGGACGGTTCGCTGCTGCGCCTGAAGGATGTCGCCCGCGTCGAGCTTGGCGCCCAGAGCATGGACACCCAGGACCAGCTCGACGGCAAGCCCGCGGTGGCGATGGGTGTCTATCTCGCCCCGGGCGCGAACGCGGTCGCCACCTCGACCGCGCTGCGCGCCGAGCTCGCCACCCTCTCGGCGCGCTTTCCGCAGGGGCTCCAGGCCAAGATCATCTATGACTCGAGCCAGTTCGTGTCCGATACCATCGGCGAGGTCGAGCGCACCCTCGCGGAGGCGTTCGTTCTCGTCGTCCTCGTGGTCTTTCTCTTCCTCGGCAACGTGCGCGCGACGCTCATTCCGGCGATCGCGGTGCCGGTGAGCCTGGTCGGCACCTTCGCGGTGCTGCTCGCCCTCGGCTTCTCGGTGAACACCGTCTCGTTGCTCGCCATGGTGGTGGCGATCGGCATCGTCGTCGATGATGCGATCGTGGTGGTCGAGAACGTCGAGCGGGTGATGGCCGAGGAGCCCGCGCTGTCTCCGGGCGAGGCCACCAAGAAGGCGATGCGCCAGATCACCGCGCCGATCGTGGCGATCAGCCTGGTGCTGCTTTCCGTCTTCGTTCCGATCGGCTTCATCCCCGGCATCTCGGGCGCGCTGTTCCGCCAGTTCGCGGTCACCATCAGCGTCGCGATGCTGATCTCCGCGATCAACGCGCTCACCCTTTCGCCCGCGCTGTGCGCGGTGTTCCTGCGCCACGAGGGCAGCAGACGCGGCCTCCTCGGCCTCGTCCTGCGCGGCATCGACGGGGCGCGCGACGGCTATGGTGCCATCGTCCGCCGCCTGGTGCGGTTCGCGGTGCTCGGGATCGTGCTCGTCGGGGTCTTCGGTGTTTCCGCCTGGATGCTGCAGAAGCGGGTGCCGCAGGGCTTCCTGCCGAGCGAGGACCAGGGCGCCTTCTTCATCGCCGTGCAATTGCCCGACGGGGCATCGGTCGCGCGTACCGAGGTGGTGGCGCACAAGGTCGGCGCCATCCTGAAGGCGATGCCGCAGGTGGCCCATGTCATTTCCATCATCGGCTTCTCCCTGCTCGACGGCAGCGCGGAATCGAACGCCGCCTTCATGGTCGCCCGCCTCAAGCCCTTCGCCCAGCGCACCAAGCCGCAGGACGGGGTGCAGGCGCTGATCGGGCGGGTATTCTTCGCCGCCCAGCGCATCCGTTCCGCGACGGTCTTTCCCTTCAACCTGCCGCCGATCATCGGGCTTTCGATCGGCGGGGGCTTCCAGTACGAGCTCGAAGGGTTGCAGGGCCAGTCGCCGCAGGCGATGGCCGGCGTGACCGACGCGCTGGTGACCGCGGCCAACCAGGACCCGCGTCTCGCCCGCGTCTTTTCCACCTTCAGCGCGCGGACGCCCTCGCTCTATCTCGATATCGATCGCGCCAAGGCCGCGGCGCTCGGGATTCCGCTCTCCAACGTGCTCGCCACGCTCCAGTCCACGCTCGGCGGAACCTTCGTCAACAACTTCAATCTTTTCGGGCGCACCTGGCAGGTCAACGTGGAGGGCCGCGCGCGGGACCGCAACGCGATTTCCTCGCTGTGGAACATCTACGTCAAGAACGATGCGGGTCAGATGGTGCCGCTGCGCTCGATCGCGACCGAGCGGACCGTGCTCGGCCCGCAGGTGCTGCCCCGCTACAACAACACCGTGGCGGTCAGCATCAACGGCAGTCCGGCGCCCGGCGTTTCTTCCGGCACCGCGCTCGCCGCGATGGAGCAGTTGTCGGGGCGGGTGCTGCCGCCGGGCTATTCCTACGAATGGACGGGAACCGCGCTGCAGGAGAAGCAGGCCTCCGGCCAGACCGGCATCCTTCTCGGGCTGGCCATCCTCTTCGCCTATCTCTTCCTCGTCGGCCTCTATGAAAGCTGGGTGATCCCGATCCCGGTGCTGCTCTCGGTCTCGGTCGCCGGGGTCGGCGCCTTCGTGGGGCTCATGCTGGCCGGACTGCCGCTCAACCTCTACGGCCAGATCGGGCTGGTGACGCTGATCGCGCTCGCCGCCAAGAACGGCATCCTGATCGTCGAGTTCGCGCGCGAGAGCCGCGAGGCCGGGCACTCGATCCGCGAGGCCGCGATCCTCGGCGCGCGCACACGGTTCCGCGCCGTGATGATGACCTCCTTCGCCTTCATCCTCGGCCTCTGGCCGCTGGTCACCGCGCAGGGTGCGGCGATGATCAGCCGCCGTTCGGTCGGGACCCCGGTCTTCGCCGGAATGCTGGCCGCGAGTTCGCTCGGCATCTTCCTGATCCCGATGCTCTACGTGAGCTTCCAGAGTCTCAGGGAATGGACCACGCTGCGTCTCGGCGGCACGCTGCCGCACCACGAGCCCGACGTCGCCGCCGGGGATGACTGAAATCGCGGGCGCGGGCGGCGCGGCCCCGGCTTGCCGGCGCGGGCGGTTCGATGCCACCCTGCACGCCTATCATCCGATGAGGGGAAGGATCCGTCGATGACCAAATTCGGCCTCGCCCAGCCTGTCCGCCGCGTCGAGGATCCCCGCCTGCTCAAGGGTGCCGGCCGCTACACCGACGATATCGTGCTGCCCGGCATGCTCCACGGCGTGGTGGTGCGCAGCCCCCACGCCGCGGCGCGGATCACGGCGATCGACACCGCGGCGGCGGTGGCGGTGGCGGGCGTCGTCGCGGTCTTCACCGGCGCCGATCTCGCCGCCGCCGGCGTCGATCCGCTCTACTCGGCGGTGCCGATGACCAACCGCGACGGTTCCGCCGGCGCCAACCCGCCCCACCCGGCGCTCGCGCAGGGCTTCGTCCGCCACGTCGGGGACCCGGTCGCCTTCGTGGTGGCGGAAACGCTCGCCGCCGCCCGCGACGGGGCCGAGGCGGTCGCGGTCTCCTACCAGCAGATGCCCGCGATCACCGATCCCGCCCGCGCGATGGACGAGGGCGCGGCCCAGGTCTGGGCCGACGCGCCCCACAACCTCGCCTTCGACTGGGAGGTGGGCGATCGTGCCGCGACCGAGGCGCTGTTCGCCCGCGCCCATCACGTCACCCGCCTCACCGTGATCAACAACCGCGTCGTCGCTTCCTCGATCGAGACCCGCGGCGCGGTCGCCGCCTATGACGCCGCGGCCGGCCGCTGGACCCTGTGGGCGAACACCCAGGGCGGCTGGCTGGTCAAGGAATCCCTTGCCGCCGCCTTCAGGACCGAGCAGGCGAGCTTCCGCATCGTGACCCCGGACGTGGGCGGCGCGTTCGGCATGAAGATCTTCCCCTACCCCGAGCACGTCTGCCTCGCCTTCGCCGCCCGCGCCGTCGGGCGGCCGGTGAAATGGCTGGCCGAGCGCGCGGAATCCTTCCTCTCCGACACCCACGGGCGCGACAACGTGACCCTCGGCGAACTCGCGGTCGACGGGGACGGTCGCTTCCTCGCGCTGCGCACCCGCAACATCGCCAACATGGGCGCCTATCTCTCGACCTACGCGCCCTTCATCCCGACCTTCGCCGGCACCATCGTATTGGCCTCCGTCTATGGGTTCCGATCGGTCTACGCCAACGTGCTCGGCGTCTTCACCCACACCGTCCCGGTGGATGCCTATCGCGGCGCCGGGCGGCCGGAGAGCAACTATCTGGTCGAGCGGCTGGTCGACCAGGCGGCGCGCGATCTCGGCATCGACCGGGTGGAGCTGCGCCGGCGCAACATGGTCGCGCCGTCGGCGATGCCGTGGCAGACCCCGGTCGGCGGGCGCTACGATTCGGGCGAGTTCGTCCGCGTCCTCGACGCCGCGGCGGCGAAGATGGACTGGTCCGCCTTCCGCGCCCGCCGCGCCCTGTCCGCCCGCCACGGGCTGCGCCGCGGCATCGGTCTCGCCTATTATCTGGAGGCCACCGGCGGCTCCAACTCCGAACGTGCCGAAATCGTCTTCGCCGAGGACGGGTTCGTCGATGTCTATGTCGGCACCCAATCCTCCGGCCAGGGGCACGAGACCGCCTATGTCCAGCTCACCGCCGACCGTCTCGGCATTCCCGGCGAGCAGATCCGCATCCACCAGGGGGATACCGACCGGATCCCGGTGGGCGGCGGCACCGGCGGCGCGCGCAGCCTCTATTCCGAGGGCCAGGCGATCCTGCTCACCGCGCGCAGCGTGATCGACAAGGGCAGACAGGCCGCCTCCGAGGCGCTCGAAGCGGCGGCGGCGGATATCGTCTTCGAAGCCGGCCGCTTCACCATCGCCGGCACCGATCGTGGCATCGATATCCTCTCCCTCGCCGCGACCCAGCGCGCCCGTCGCGCCCGCGGCGAGGAGGCGACCCTGCTCGACGCCGCCGAGGTCGCCGCGATCGACGCCCACACCTACCCCAACGGCTGCCACATGGCCGAGGTCGAGGTCGATCCCGAAACCGGCGTGGTGCAGTTGCTGCGCTATATCGTCGTCGACGACGTGGGCCGTGCCATCAACCCGCTGATCGTGCGCGGCCAGGTCCAGGGCGGGGTCGCCCAGGGCTTCGGGCAGGCGGTGCGCGAGCAGGCGGTCTATGACCCCGACTCGGGGCAGCTGCTGTCGGGCAGCTTCATGGACTACGCCCTGCCCAGGGCGGACGATCTCCCCGACATCGAGGTCGAGCTGCTGGAGATCCCCTGCACCACCAACCCGCTCGGGGTGAAAGGCGCGGGCGAGGCGGGCGCGGTCGGCAGCCCGCCGGCGGTGATGAACGCCATCCTCGATGCGCTCGCCGAGGCCGGGGTGGCGGATCTCGACATGCCGGCGACGCCGGAGAAGGTGTGGAAGGCGATCGCCGCGGCCGAGGCCACTTCCCTGTGAGCGCAGCCCTTCGCCAGACCCGCGCGGCGCGGCCGTAGCCGCCCGGGGGGCGGAGTGCACCCCCG
>DAHWFB010000074.1 GCA_027326105.1 Acetobacteraceae bacterium | reverse complement strand
CTGCCCGCCGACGCAGCGCAGGGCGGCGGCCGAGAGCACCCCCTCCGGCGCGCCGCCGGCACCCATGTAGATGTCGACGTCGCTATCGGGCTGGCTGGTGGCGATCACGCCGGCGACGTCACCGTCGCCGATCAGCATGATGCGCGCGCCGGCCTCGCGGCAGCGGGCGACGAGTTCCTCGTGGCGCGGACGCTCGAGCATGCAGACCACCAGATCGGAGACGTCGCAGCGCTTGGCCCGGGCCAGATCGCGCAGGTTGGACGCGACCGGGGCGTCGAGATCGACCACACCCTCGGGCAGGCCGCCGCCGACCGCGATCTTGTCCATGTAGACATCGGGCGCGTGGAGGAAGTTGCCGTGATCGGCGAGCGCGATCACGGCGAGCGCGTTCTGCGCGCCCTTGGCGAGAATGGAGGTGCCTTCGAGAGGGTCCACCGCGATATCGAGTTCGGGACCGCCGCGGCCGACCTTCTCGCCGATGTAGAGCATCGGCGCCTCGTCCATCTCGCCTTCGCCGATGACGACGGTGCCGGACATCATCACCTCGTCGAACGCGCTGCGCATGGCGGCGACCGCCGCCCCGTCGGCCTCGTTCTTGAGCCCGCGCCCCATCCATTTCGAGGCGGCGAGTGCCGCCGCCTCGGTGACCCGGACGAGTTCGAGCGCGAGGTTGCGGTCCGAACCCATTCCCGGCCCGTTCCCGGGACCCGGCTCCGCGCGCGGCGACGGCTTGGCCATGACGAGTTCCTCCACAGGGGGCGATGTTCTCAGCCGGGCTCGATTCGGATCAACACCGGCCGCTCCAGCACCGCGTCGAGCGCGCCGATGCGCTCGATCGCGCCGCGCAGGGCGGATTCGGCGGTCTCGTGGGTGATCAGCACCACCGGCACCGCTTCGCCCGGGGCGCGGCCGCGCTGGAGCATCGATTCGAGCGAAATCCCATGATCGCGCAGCACCGCGGTGACGTCGGCGATCACCCCCGGGCGATCGACCACCATCAGCCGCAGATAGTAGCAGCCGCGATGCGCGCCGATCGGCTGGGCGGGCAGATTGGAGAGCGCACCGGAGCCCGCGCCCCACACCGGCGTCGCGCGCTTGCGGGCGATGTCGATCAGGTCGGCCGCGACCGCCGAAGCGGTGGGGCCGGCGCCGGCGCCGCGGCCTTCGAGCATCACGCGGCCGACGAAATCGCCTTCCGCCACCACCGCGTTCATCACCCCCTCGACGCGGGCGAGCGGCGCATCGAGCGGCACCATGGCGGGGTGGACGCGGGTTTCGATGCCGCCATCCTCGCGCCGGGCGATGCCGAGCAGCTTGATGCGGTAGCCGAGTTCGGAGGCGAAGCCGATGTCGAGCGCGGAGATCGAGCGGATGCCCTCGACATGGACGGCGGCGATATCGACCGGGCGGCCGAACGCCAGCGCCGCGAGGATGGCGAGCTTGTGGGCGGCGTCGATGCCGTCGATATCGGTCGCGGGGTCGGCCTCGGCGTAGCCGAGACGCTGCGCCTCGGCGAGCACCTCGGCGAATTCGCGCCCGCGCTCGCGCATGGTGGTGAGGATGTAGTTGCAGGTGCCGTTGAGGATGCCGCTGACGCGCGCGATCCGGTTGGCGGCGAGACCCTCGCGCAGCGCCTTGATCACCGGAATGCCGCCCGCCACCGCGGCCTCGAAGGCGAGCACGACGCCGGCGGCTTCCGCCCGCGCCGCAAGCTCCGCGCCGTGCACCGCGAGCAGCGCCTTGTTGGCGGTGACCACCGGCTTGCCCGCCGCGAGGGCGGCCTCCACCAGCGCCCGCGCGGTCCCTTCGGCGCCGCCGATGAGTTCGACCACCACATCCACCGCGGGATCGGCGGCGAGCGCCGGCGCCTCCTCGAACCAGCGCAGCCCGGCGAGCGAACACCCGCGGTCGCGGCCACGGTCGCGCGCCGAGACCGCGGTGACCGCGACCGGGCGGCCGGCGCGGGCGGTGACGATCTCGGCGTTCTCGCGCAACAGCCGCAGCACGCCGCCGCCCACCGTGCCGAGCCCGGCGAGCCCGACGGAAAGCGGGCGGGTCATGCCGGGGCGGCCGTGAGGTCGGCGTCGGCGGGCGCGCCGTTGTCGGTCTGGAGGAAGGTGCGGATGTTGCGCAGCGCCTGGCGCAGCCGCTGGGTATTCTCGACCAGCGCGATGCGCACGTGACCATCCCCGTGCTCGCCGAAGCCGATCCCGGGAGCGACCGCGACGCGGGCGCGCTCGAGCAGGAGCTTGCTGAAGCCGAGGCTGCCGAGGTGGGCGAAGCGGGCGGGCAGCGGCGCCCAGGCGAACATCGAGCCCTCCGGGCTCGGCACCTCCCAGCCGGCGGCGGAGAGGCCGCGGATCAGCACGTCCCGCCGCTCGCGATAGAGGGCGCGCACGTCGGCCACGCAGGACTGATCGCCGTTCAGGGCGGCGGTGGCGGCGACCTGGATCGGGGTGAAGGCGCCATAGTCGAGATAGGATTTCATCCGTGGCAGCGCGGCGATCAGCCGCGGGTTGCCGGCGGCGAAGCCCATGCGCCAGCCCGGCATCGAATAGGTCTTGGACAGCGAGGTGAACTCGACCGCGATCTCCTTCGCGCGCGGCACCTCGAGCAGCGAAGGCGGCACCTTGTCGCCGAAATAGATCTCGGCGTAGGCGAGATCGGACAGCACGAAGATCTCATGGCGCAGGGCGAAGGCGACGATCTCGCGGTAGAAGTCGAGGTCGGCGAGCCAGGCGGTGGGGTTGGAGGGGAAATTGACGATCAGCGCGGTGGGCTTGGGCACCGAGTGGCGCACCGCGCGGTCGAGCGCGCGGAGCATCTCCTCGTCCGGGGCGGCGGGGATGGAGCGCACGCCGGCGCCGGCGATGATGAAGCCGAACTGGTGGATGGGATAGGACGGGTTGGGGACCAGGATGGTATCGCCGGGGCTGGTGATGGCGGAGGCGAGATTGGCGAGACCCTCCTTCGAGCCGAGGGTGGCGATGACCTCCGTCTCGGGGTCGAGGCGGACGCCGAAGCGGCGCTCGTAATAGCCGGCGAGCGCGCGGCGCAGGCCGGGGATGCCCTTGCTGGTGGAGTAGCGGTGGGTGCGCGGATCCTGCACCGCCTCGACCAGCTTGGCGACGATATGCGCCGGTGTCGGGCTGTCGGGGTTGCCCATGCCGAGGTCGATGATGTCCTCGCCCCGCGCCCGCGCCCGCGCCTTGGCCTGGTTGACCTCGGCGAAGACATAGGGCGGCAGGCGGCGGATGCGGTGGAATTCCTCGGGCATGATCCGTGCTCTCTCGCGTCTGGTCGCTCATGATATACGAGACGGCTGGAAAAAACCCCCGGGCGGCGTGCCTCTCGCGAGAAACCGGCGGGCGAGGATCGGGGCAGGCCATTTTTCGAAACCGCGGGGTAACGGTTCGTTCGGACGGGCGGGAACTGTGGCGATGGGCTGGTATGCGCCTGCACCGGCTGGTCGGAGTGAGAGGATTCGAACCTCCGGCCCCTGCGTCCCGAACACAGTGCTCTACCAGGCTGAGCTACACTCCGCGGCCGCGGCCCCTATAGCGCCCGGCGGGCGGCGGGGCAAGGCGGGGCCCGGGCTCAGATATCGATCTCTGCGACCTCGCCCGCGTGCTCCTGGAGGAACTGGAAGCGCAGTTCCGGGCGGCGGCCCATCAGGCTTTCGACCACCTCGGCGGTGCGGGCGCGCTGCTCGGGCGGGGCGATGACGCGCAGCAGCACCCGGCGCCGGGGGTCCATGGTGGTTTCCTTGAGCAAGCTGGGCGGCATTTCTCCGAGACCTTTGAAACGGCTTACTTCCACCTTTGTGTTTGGCTTGAGGGCGGCGCGCTGGCGGGCGAGATCGGCGTCATCCATGGCGAACAGCGAGGCGCCGCCCTGGACCAGGCGGTAGAGCGGCGGGCGGGCGAGGTAGAGATGGCCGTGGCGGACGAGGTCGGGCATCTCGCGCCAGAAGAAGGTCATCAGCAGCGAGGCGATATGGGCGCCGTCCACGTCGGCATCGGTCATGATGATGACGCGGCCGTAGCGCAGGCGGGCGCGCTCGAACCGTTCGCCGGCCCCGCAGCCGAGCGCCTCCACGAGATCCTTGAGTTCCTGGTTCTGGCGCAATTTGTCGGCCGAGGCGGAGGCGACGTTGAGGATCTTGCCGCGCAACGGCAGCACCGCCTGGGTTTCGCGGTCGCGCGCCTGCTTGGCCGAGCCGCCGGCGGAATCGCCCTCGACCAGGAAGATCTCGGTCCGCGCCGCCTCTTCGCTGGTGCAATCGGTGAGTTTGCCGGGCAGGCGCAGCCGGCGGGTCGCGGATTTGCGCGGCGTGTCCCTGGCGTCGCGGCGGCGGGCGCGCTCCTCGGCCCGTTCGATGACGAAGCCGAGGAGAGTGTCGGCGCTCGCGGGGTCGGCGGCGAGGAAATGGTCGAAGCGGTCGCGCAGGGCGGACTCGACCAGGCGGGCGGCTTCCGGGTTGGTGAGTTTTTCCTTGGTCTGGCCCTGGAACTGCGGCTGGCGCAGGAAGAGCGAGAGCTTGGCGGCCAGGGCACCGGCGACGTCCTCGGGGCCGATGGCGCTGGCGCGGCGGTTGGACCGGGTCTCGCCCCAGGCGCGCAGGCCCTTGAGCAGGGCGGCGCGCAGGCCGGCCTCGTGGGTGCCGCCCAAGGGGGTGGGGATGGTGTTGCAATAGGCGTGCAGGAAGCCCTCCGCCCCCTCGATCCAGGCGAGCGCCCATTCGAGGCGCCCCGATTCGACCCCGTCCGTGCCGGGGGCGAGTTTGGCCTCGCCGGACCACAGCGCGGGCAGGACGCGAGCGGCCGCGCCGATTTCGGCGGCCAGCGAATCGGCGAGACCGCCGGGGAAATGGAGCACCGCCTCGGCGGGGGTTTCGCCACCGGCGAGCAGCGCCGCATCGCAGCTCCAGCGGATTTCCACCCCCTTGAACAGATAGGCCTTGGAGCGGCAGAGGCGATAGAGCCGCTCGGGGCGGAAGCGGGCCTCGCCGAAGATTTCCCGGTCGGGGCGGAAGCGGATCTGGGTGCCGCGCCGGTTGGGGGCGGCGCCGATTTGGGCCAGCCGCCCCAGCGGCTTGCCGCGGGCGTATTCCTGCCGCCACAGCACCCGCTCGCGCGCCACCTCGACCTCGAAGCGCTCGGACAGCGCGTTGACCACCGAACTGCCGACGCCGTGCAGCCCGCCAGCGGTCTCATAGACCTTGGAGGAGAATTTTCCGCCCGAATGCAGTGTCGTCAGGATGACTTCCAGGGCACTGCGATGCTTGAATTTCGGGTGGGGATCGACGGGGACGCCGCGGCCATTGTCCCGCACCGTGAGCCAATTGTCCCGCTCCAGCGCGACGGTGATGAAGCTGGCGTGGCCGGCCACCGCCTCGTCCATCGCATTGTCGAGGATCTCGGCGGCGAGATGGTGCATCGCCCCCTCGTCGGTGCCGCCGATGTACATCCCCGGCCGGCGGCGGACGGGCTCCAGCCCTTCGAGGACCTCGATGTCCCTGGCGGTGTAGGCGCGCTCGGCGGCGGGGCCGTTCGCGAAGAGATCGTTCATGGCCTGTTCCCGTGTCTGCGTGCGGACCCTAATCCGAGCAGAGGAGTCCGGGCAACAGGGCAGTCACCGGGCGAGGCGGACGAGGACGCGGATGCGCACCATGGGACCCGCGAGCAGCGGGCGGGCGGTGACGCCCCAGAGCGCGCGGCGCAGGCGGCCGGTGGCGACGAAGCGGCGCGAGCGCGGCCTCACCCGCAGCAGGAAGGGCCGGCTGACTCCGTGCAGTCGCAGGATGCCGGCCACCGACCCGTCGCGGCAGGCGCCCTCGAAGCGCAGCCGGGGAAAATCCGCGGGGTCGAGGAAGTGGCGGGAGAGCACGTCCGCGGTGATGGCCGGGCTCGCGAGCCGGAGCGAGGCGACCTCGACCACCATGAGGACGTGGCAGAAGCCGGGGCGGGCGGGGTCGTAGGCGAGGCTGCCGGTGAAACGGGCGAAGCCGCCGTCCATCGGGAACAGGGAGAGGGCGAAGGCGCGGAAGCGGATCCTCGTGTTGGCCGGGGTGAGGGCGACGGTCAGCGGCACCGCCATGGCGTGGGCGGGGGCGAGAAGGGCGAGGCCGAGCGCGAGCGTGGGTTGCCACCGCATCAGCGTAGAGGTGGGGGTCCGGCACGCTGACGGAACCCCCCCCCGTTCTCAACCCCTCTCGCGATCGAGGCTGAGGAGCAGGGCGCCGAAGCCGAACGCGAGCAGGGCGAGGAGGGCGAGCGCCCAGCGGGTGGTGCGCGCGAGGGCCGCCGATTGGGCGGTGAAGCGGCGCCGCACGGCGGCCTTTTCCTTGACGATGGTGGCGGCGATGTCGGCGGCGGTGGTGCCGCCGCCCGCGATCGCCCGCGCGCTCGATCCCAGCGCCGGGCCCAGCGCCCGGAGTTGCGCCCGGAGCTGGGCCGCGACATCGCCGCCCTGCCGCGCGGTCGTCAGCACCCGGTCGAGCGCCGCCTCGCGCCGGAGCGCGCGGGCGAGCGGGACCGCCGGGGCATAGCTCGCGACGAACCCGGCGAGTGCGACCAGCAGGAATGCCGCGCCGAGGAAGCCGATCCGCCCGCCCAATCCGCGCCCGCCCGCCATCGCTGCCCCGCGTTCCCGCTGCCCGCTGGGGGATCGCGCAGCCGGGCCGATCCGTCAACCGCAGCACCGCGAACCGCGCCCCACCCCGGCCGCGCAACGCGCGCGGCGAGCGCCCGGCCGCGCCGGCTCGCACCGACCTTCCTTGCCGCGGTCTTGCTTGCGCCCGCCGAACGCGGGACCATCTCCTGTCGAAGACGGGGAGAGCGGTGATGGCGGACGACGAGGGGCGCGCGGACGGGCTGATCGGGCAGCTCAGGGAAAAGCTGATCGGGCGCAAACAGGAGTGGGCGCGGGAAGGGCGGCTGTTGACCGGCACCACCGCCGACCCCGCGCTCGAACGGCTGCCTCCGGGGCAGCGGCTGGTGAAGGACTGGCCGGTCCTCGACCTCGGCATCCAGCCCGACATTTCCCACGCCGCCTTCCGCCTCGACCTCGACGGCGCGGTGGAGAGCCGGCGCAGCCTCTCCTGGGTGGAGTTCCTGGCGCTGCCGCAGCGGGAAGCGGTCTCGGACATGCACTGCGTCACCCAGTGGTCGCGCTACGACAACCGCTGGAAGGGGGTGGCGGCGACCGACCTCCTGGCGCTGGTGCGGCCGCGGGCGGAGGCGCGGCACGTGATCTTCCACAGCCACGACGGCTATACCACCAACGTCCGGCTCGACCAGTTCGCCGCCGCGGACGTGTTCCTGGTCCATGAGTGGGAGGGCAAGCCGATCCCGCGCCACCACGGCGGGCCGCTGCGCGTGCTCATCCCCCGGCTCTATCTCTGGAAATCGGCCAAATGGGTGCGCCGGATCGAGTTCGCCACCGCCGACCACAAGGGGTTCTGGGAGGTGCGGGGCTACCACAACAACGCCGACCCCTGGGCAGAGGAGCGCTACGGCTAGCCATGTACCGGCCACCCGCCTTCCGCGAGGAGGATTTGCCCACGCTCCAGGCTGCGCTGCGGGACTCGGGGCTCGCCACACTGGTCAGCGTCGGGGCGAACGGGCTGATCGCCACCCCCCTGCCGCTGCTCTACGACCCCGCGCCGGCGCCCTGGGGGATGCTTCTCGGCCATGTCGCGAAGGCCAATCCGCACTGGCGCGAAGCATCCGCGGGGGCGGAGTCGCTGGCGCTCTTCCAGGGGCCGGACGCCTACATCACCCCCTCCTGGTACGCCGCCAAGCGCGAGCACGGGAAGGTGGTGCCGACCTGGAACTATGTCGCCATCCACGCCTACGGGCGGGTGGAGTTCTTCGAGGACGCGGCGCGGCTGCACGCGCTCGTCACCCGCCTGACCGGCAAGTTCGAGGGCGGGCGCGCCGCGCCCTGGGCGGTGACGGACGCGCCGGAGCCGTTCATCGCCTCCCAGATCAAGGGCATCGTCGGGGTGGCGTTCACCATCACCCGGCTCGAAGGGAAGTGGAAGATGAGCCAGAACCGGCCCGCGGCGGACCGCGCCGGGGTGGTGGCGGGGCTCGAGGCCGAGGGACGGCCGGAGGTGGCAGCGGTCGTCGCCGCGCGGAACGAGGCGGCGAAGGGTTGATCAGGCGGCCAGCGCCAGCCGGTTGGCCAGCGCCGCGACCACGGCCTCGAACATCTCCGGGGTCAGCCGCCCGGTGCTCGTGTTGTAGCGGGAGACATGGTAGCTGTCGGCGAGCAGGAGACCGTCGGGCAGCTCATGCACGGCGCCGTGGCGGAAGCGCAGCCGCGTGGGCGAAACGCCATAGGCCTTGAGCAGCGCGGCGTGGGCGAGCACGCCGAGCGCGAGGGCGGCCCGCAGCTGGGTCATCCCCTGCAATTCGCCGAGCAGGAAGCGGTTGCAGGCGGTGACTTCCGCCGGCGTGGGCAGGTTGGCGGGCGGGGCGCAGCGCACCGCGTTGGCGATGCGGCAATCCTCCAGCGCCAGCCCGTCGTCGGGTTCGGCGAGATAGGCGCCGCGCGCGAAACCGTGGCGATGGAGGGTGGCGTAGAGCAGGCGGCCGGCGAAATCGCCGGTGAAGGGGCGGCCGGTGCGGTTGGCGCCCTTGAGGCCGGGGGCGAGCCCGACCACGAGGAGGCGCGCCGACTCCGGGCCGAAGCTCGGCACCGGGGCGTTGTGCCAGTCGGGGTGGGCGGCGCGGTTGGCCTCGCGGTAGGCGGCGAGGCGGGGGCAGAGATCGCAGTCCCGCCCGGGCTGCTCGATGCTCATCGCGGCCATGCCCATCGCGGCCAACCAGTCATCGCGGGGGAAGGCTCATTCACCCTCGGTCTCGCCGCCGGCGGGAACGCCCGTGCGCGCGCTCTGCGGGCGGGGGCGATGCTCGCTCTGGCGGCGGGTGAATTCGGGGGCGATGTCGGCGAGTTCGATGAAGATGTCGGCCTGGCGGCGCAGTTCGTCGGCGACCATCGGTGGCGCGGTGCGGATCGAGGACACCACCGAGACCTTGACCGCGCGGCGCTGCACCGCTTCGACCAGGCGGCGGAAGTCCGCGTCGCCGCTGAACAGCACGGCGTGATCGATGCGCGGGGCGAGTTCCATCATGTCGAGCGCGAGTTCGATGTCCATGTTGCCCTTCACCCGGCGCCGGCCCATCGCGTCGGTGTATTCCTTGGCCGGCTTGGTGACCAGAGTATAGCCGTTGTAGGCCAACCAGTCGGTTAACGGCTTGAGCGGAGAATACTCCTCGCTTTCGAGCAGGGCGGAGTAGTAATAGGCGCGCAGCACGTTGGTGCGCTTGCGGAAGAACTCCAGCAGGCTGCGATAGTCCACGTCGAAACCGAGGTTGCGCGAGGCGGCGTAGAGGTTGGCGCCGTCGATGAAGAGCACGGTGCGCTCGGTGGGCAGGAAATTCATGGTCCGATCCCTGGTTGCGGCCGCTCGCGGCGGCAGTGACGCCGTGCGGCGCTAGCCGGCGCGCCGCGGCGCGGTCATGATACAGTCTCCGATCGCGTGCCGGAAGATCAGCGCGGGGAGGGGAGATGGACGGGCCGATCTTCATCGCCATCGGCGCCAACCTGCCGGGCCCGGACGGGCTCCCGGCGCGCCAGACGTGCGCCCGCGCGGCGGCGGCGCTGGGCGAGATCGCCGGGCTCGCCCTGCTGCGGCTCTCCGCCTGGTATGCGACCGCGCCCGACCCGCCCTCCGGCCAGCCCGACTATGTCAACGGGGTGGCGGAGCTTGCCGGGGCGATGGCGCCGGCGGCGCTGCTCGCCCATCTGATGGCGATCGAGCTCCGCTTCGGGCGGGTGCGCACGGTGGCCAATGCACCCCGCACGCTCGATCTCGACATCGTCGCGATGGGCGCCTTGGTGCGCGCCGCGCCCGACCCGGTGCTGCCCCATCCGCGCGCCCATCTGCGCGCCTTCGTCATGGTGCCGCTGGCCGAGCTCGCGCCGGACTGGCGCCACCCGCTGCTCGGCGCCACCGCCGCCGCGATCGCGGCCGGGCTGCCGCGCGCGGGGATCCGCCGGCTCGCGGACTGAAGGCTTCGCTCCGGCCCGCGTCTCAGCTCGCGATCGTCACCGAAGCCTCGCCGCGGTGGAGCTGTTCGAGCCAGCTCGCGATGCGCGCGTCCTCGGGGGCGCGGCGCTGCGCTTCCCGCGCGTGGACCATCGCGATCGCCATGCGGTCGTGGGCGGCGAGCACGACGCTGAAGCGGAAGTGCGGCTCGGCCTGGGCGGGGGCCTGGTCGATGGCGCGGCGGAACTGCATCTCGGCCTCGGCGAAATTGCCGGAGCGGGCGAGAAGCTCGGCCTGGTGGAGGCGGAACTCCACCACCTGGGGCGCCAGCCGCACCGCCTCGGCGCTGGTGGCGAGCGCGCCGGGCCAGTCCTTCAGCCGCACGCGCAGCATGCTGAGCCGGCGGTGCCACTGGGCGCGGGCCGGGCTGAGGGCGATCGCCGCCTCCAGCATCACCGCCGATTCCGGGAAGCGGCCGACCTTGGCGAGCAGATCCGAGAGGGTGACACGGAATTCGGCGTTGTCCGGCTGGCGCTTGACCGCGGCGGCGGCCTGGGCGAGCGCCTCGCCGTCGCGGCCGCCGCGGGCCAGCAGCAGGGCGAAGCGGTGGCCGAGGTCCGCCCGCTCCGGCCGCTCGCGCAGCAGCGCGCGGTATTCGCTCTCGGCGGCGACGGTTTCGCCGAGCTGCGCGAGCACCGTGGCGTGCTGCTCGCGCAGCTCGAAATCCTCCGGTGCGTGGGTGAGCGCCTCGCGGATGGAGGCCAGCGCGGCGGGATAGTCGCGGGCGCGGAACTGGGTGTAGGAGCGCTGGAGCAGCACCCGCGCCGGGCTGCTGTCGGGGAAATAGGCGTCCACCAGCCCGCCCACGATCTTGCCCACGAAGGCGTCGGTGACGTGGATCTTGTCCGGCGCCCAGATCGCCCAGGTCTTGGACAGCATCACGCTCTCGTAGCTCGGGAAATAATCCACCCCCGGCGTGGTGCGCGCGACCTGGCCCGCGACGGTGCGCAGGAGCGACTTGCCGTAGCTGTTCTCGGTGATGACGTCGTCGGGATTGAAGGTCCGGCCCATCGGCACCGGCGAGGTGGTGACGAGGAATTTCATCTCCGGGCGGAAGCGGCGCAGCAGGGCGATGGTCTCGTTCACCGCCGCGAGCGCCTCGCTGAACTCGAGCGTCTTGAAGGCGAAGCGCGCCTCGTGGCGGGCGAGCGCGCGCACCGCCGGGGCTTCCTGGATGTAGCGCTGCTTCTCGAGATCGTACCAGCACTCGATCTGGCCCAGGGTGATGACGGTGACGTCCGCGGTGAAGGCCTCGCGCATCACCTCGAAGACCTCGCGGCGGCGTTCGAGGTAGCGGGCACGCGAGACGGTGCGGAACTGGGCGAGGTTGAGGTCGATCGCGCGCTCCCCGTCCACGTCGAAGCGCATCGGGTCGGCGTCCTCCTCGCGCCACGCGCCGCCGCGCTCGAGGATGGCGGCGGCCCAGGCGAGTTCCTGGAGGATGGAGGTCGGGGTGTATTTGTTGAGGATGCCGTTGCGCCGGCCGCCGTCCCACTCCTTCTCCGGCACCGCGAAGCGCAGCATCGGCACGTTGTAGCCGAGGCGGCTCACATGCTCCTCGATGTTGCGGGCGAAGCAGCTTCCGATGGTGAAGATCTTGTCCTCGGGGCCGATGCGGAAGCTCGGGCGGATGCGGGGAAATACCTCCACCCCGAGACGGTCGAGCGCCTGCGACCATTGCGCGTGGCGACGGCGGTCCGCGGAGAAGGCGACTTTGGTCGGGACAAGGCCGGGGATCATGCGCTCGCTTCCCTGGATGAAAAAATCCAATGATTTATACACGTGCCGGGGTTGCAGAGGCAAGGAAATGCCCGGGGGTGACAAGCCCCGGGGGCGCGGCCACAGTGCCCGCGTTGCGGGAGGATCGTCGTACCATGGAGTTTTCGCCGCTGACGGGGCGGATCGGCGGCCAGGGGGCCGCGGTCTGGGGCATCCACTTCGAGGCGCTGCGCCAGCGCGCGGCGGGCCGCGAGGTCATCGTACTCTCGGTGGGCGAACCCGACCAGGCGCCGCCCGCGCGTCTGATCGCCGCGACCCAGGCGGCGCTGGCCGCCCGCGCGGTCGGCTATTCCCCCATCCTCGGCGAGCGGGACCTGCGCCGGGCGATCGCCGCGCGGATGGAGCGCCGCTCCGGCGCCGGTTGCGGGGCGGAGAACGTCGCCGTGCTGCCCGGCGCGCAGGGGGGGCTCTACGCCGTGCTCCAGTGCCTGGCCGGGCCGGAGGACGAGGTGATCGTCCCCGAGCCGATGTATGCGACGTACGAGGCGGTGGTGGGGGCGAGCGGGGCGCGGCTGGTCAGCGTTCCGCTGCGGCCCGAGCGCGGCTTTCATCTCGACCCCGCCGAACTCGCCGCCGCGGTGACCGGGCGGACACGGGTGGTCTGGATCAACACGCCGCACAACCCGACCGGGGCGGTGATGACGCGGGCGGAGATGGAGGCGGTCGGCGGGATCTGCCGCCGCCACCATCTCTGGCTGGTCTCCGACGAGGTCTATGAGGAGCTCGCCTTCGCCCGCGAGCATGTCAGCGCCTGGAGCCTCGCCGGGGCGGGCGAGCGGCGGGTGGTGGTCTCCTCGCTGTCCAAGTCCCACGCGGCGCCGGGGTTCCGCCTGGGCTGGGCCGTGGCGCCGGAGCCGCTCGTCGGCCATCTCTTCAACCTGCTGCTCTGCATGCAATACGGCGGCCCGCCGTTCGTCCAGGCCGGCGCCGCCGCGGCGCTGGCCGAGGATCTGCCGGAGGTGGCAGCACTCGCCGCCGACTATCGCCGCCGCGCCGCGCGCATGGTGCAGAGCCTCGCCGCCGCCCCGGGCTGCCGGGCTCATCCGCCGGAGGGGGGGATGTTCCTGATGCTCGACGTGCGCGCCAGCGGGCTGGGCGCGGAGGCGTTCGCGCGCGCCCTGCTCGAGCGGGAGGCGGTCTCGGTACTGCCGTGCGACGGGCTGGGGGCGAACGGGGCCGGGCATCTGCGCATCGGGCTCGCCGCCCCCGACGATCTGCTCGCCGAGGCGGCGCGGCGGATCGTGCGCTTCGCGGCGGGGCTGGCCGGGCGGTAGGGGGGCGTCAGAACGCCGCGACGATGCGGATCTGCATCGTGAAATTCTCGCGGAAGCCGCCCAACACCACCACGTCGTGGGAGGCGATGGCTTCGAGCTGGAAGTGCCGGGAAAGATACTGCTGCACGCCGATGCGCAGGGTCCCCTCGTAGGTCTCCTGCCCGGTGTAGACGCCGGCGAGCTTCTGGCGGCCGCCGAAGGTCTGGTCGTAGCCGAGTGCGGTCAGGAAGGCGCGGGAGAAGCGGAATTCGAGCCAGCTCTGGGCCTCGTAGGAAGGCGCCTCGGTCAGCGTCTGCCGGCCGCCGGTGCCGGCGCGGGAATTGTCGCCGTAGAAGGTGGCGTCCAGCGCGAACCCGAGGGCGACGCGGGGGCCGAGGCCCTGGTGATAGCCGAGCTGGAGGTCTCCCACCCAGCGGTTGCCGCCGAGGTTGAGGGTGCGGCCGGGCTGGTACGAGCCGGCGGGCAGGGTGAGATATTCGGTGACGGTGACATAGCGGCGGCGGCGATGGTCGTTCACCAGCCATTCGGTGAGGCCGAGGATGGGGTCGGCGAAGCCGGTGGCGCCGGGCAGCGGAACGCCGCCGATCGCCCCGCCGTAGAGGCTGCCGTAGGGCAGGATGAGCTGGGGCGCGATCTCCACCCCGCCGAGCGACGCGTAGCGGATGAGGCGGAAGATGCCGAGCTGCTCGTTGAGGTGGGTCTGCGCGGTGATCAGCCCGGCCCCGGGCAGGTCGAGCTGATATCCGTCCGCGGTGATGAACTGGTAGTAGCCGGCGGCGACCGTCGATCCCGGCGGGAGCGCGATCGCGTCACCCGGATCGATGGGCACGCCGGCGCGCGCCGCCGCCGCGAGCGACACGGCCAGCAGGAACGCGACCACCGATCCGCCGAAACGCCCTCCGCGCACGATCCTGTTCCTCTCGGCGGCCCATATCCGCACCGGCGCGCCGGCCGCCTCCGGCACTCTTTAATGCCATTGTATGGAAAATAGTTAACAATCCGGTAAGCCTGCAAGCCCGGCGGTCGGATTTTCGTCCGCCCGGGCGGCGAGGGTCGCGGAACGGGCGCGGGCTTCCCGCCATTCGAAGGGCCGGCTTGACCCGGTTCCCGCCATCGGGGTCAGTGCGCGGCGCCCCAGTTCGCGCCGGTCCCGGTTTCCACCACCAGCGGGACGGAGAGGCTGGCGGCACCCTCCATCACCGATTTGGCCAGCGCCGCCGCGGCCTGCGCTTCCGCCGCCGGGGCTTCGAGCAAGAGCTCGTCGTGGACCTGCAACAGCATGCGTGCGCGAAGCCCGGCGCGGGAGAGGGCGGGCGGCAGGCGGATCATGGCGCGCTTGATGATGTCGGCGGCACCGCCCTGCAGTGGCGCGTTGATCGCCGCCCGCTCGGCGCCCGCCCGCTCGGCCTGGTTCTTCGAGCCGATGCCGGGGAGATAGCAGCGCCGGCCGTAGAGGGTGCGC
Organism: Acetobacteraceae bacterium; assembly: GCA_027326105.1. GTDB lineage: Bacteria > Pseudomonadota > Alphaproteobacteria > Acetobacterales > Acetobacteraceae > DAHWFB01. The sequence continues at coordinate 1,659 of DAHWFB010000074.1, read as the reverse complement.
ACGAACCCGTCGCGCCGGGCCTGCGCCTTGGTCGCCTCCATGTAGGCGCGGATCTCCGGGTAGCGGGCGAAATAGGCCTCGATATAGGCGCGCGCCTCGGCGGGCTCGATGCCGAGCTGCTGGGCGAGGCCGAACCCGCTGATGCCGTAGATGATGCCGAAGTTGATCGCCTTGGCGCGGCGGCGGGTGAGCGGGTCCATCCCCGCCATCGGCACGCCGAACACCTCGGAGGCGGTGCGGGCGTGGATGTCCTCGCCGCGGGCGAAACTCTCCTTCAGCGCCCCGATGTCGGCGACGTGGGCGAGCAGGCGCAGCTCGATCTGCGAATAGTCGGCGCTGACCAGGAGGTTGCCGGGTTCGGCGGTGAACGCGCGGCGGATGCGCGCGCCCTCCGCGGTGCGGATGGGAATGTTCTGGAGGTTGGGATCGGTCGAGGCGAGCCGGCCGGTGCTCGCCGCCGCCATCGCGAAGCTGGTGTGCACCCGGCCGGTTTCGGGGTTGATCTGATCGACCAGCGCGTCGGCGTAGGTGGATTTGAGCTTGGCGAGCTGGCGCCAGGCGAGCACCTGCCGGGGCAGCGCGTGGCCGGCGGCGGCCAGCGTTTCGAGCACCCCGGCGTCGGTGCCCCAGGCGCCGGTCTTCATCCGCTTGCCGCCGGCGAGCCCCATCTCGTCGAACAGCACCTCGCCCAGCTGCTTGGGGCTGCCGACGTTGAACTCGTGGCCGGCGAGGCGGTGGATCTCGGCCTCCATCTCGCCCATGCGGGCGGCGAATTCGGCCGAGATGGCGGCGAGTTCGCCCGCGTCGACCTTCACGCCGGCAAGCTCCATGGCCAGCAGCACGGGAACCAGCGGGCGCTCGATGCGTTCGTAGAGCGCGAGCACGCCGGCCTCGCGCAGCTCCGGGCGCAGCCGCTCCCACAGCCGCAGCGTCACGTCCGCGTCCTCGGCGGCGTATGCGGTGGCGCGATCGAGGGGGACGGCGGAAAACGGGATCCGGGCGCGCCCGGTGCCGGTGACGGAATCGTAGGAGATGGGCGCGTGGCCGAGGTGGCGGAGAGAAAGCTCGTCCATCCCATGCCCGCCGCGCCCGGCACCCAGGCAGTAGGAGAGCAGCATGGTGTCGTCGATGGGGGAGATCGTGCCGGTCCCGGCGCGGCCGAGGATCATCAGGTCGAACTTGGCGTTCTGGAGGATCTTCAGCACCGAGGGGTCGGCGAGCAGGGGGCCGAGGGCTGCGATCGCGGCGGCCGGCGAAAGCTGCTCGCAGTCCTGGTGGCGCAGCGGCACGTAGCAGGCCTGGCCCGGCGCGGTGGCGAGCGAGAGGCCGACGAGGTTGGCGCGCATCGCATCCAGCCCGTCGGTCTCGGTGTCGAGGCCGCAGCGGCCCGCCGCCCGCGCGCGCGCGATCCAGGCGGCGAGTGCCGCCGGCGTGGTGACACTCTCGTAGGGGCCGAACCCGATCTCGGGTGGCGGCTCGGCCGGCGCGGCGGGGGTGGCGGCGGCGGAGCCGGCGGGCGCGGGCGCGGCGTCGGCATCGAGCCCGAGCCGGTGCAGCGTGCTGCGGAAGCCCTGGGCGGCGAGGAAGGCGGCGAGCCGGGCGCGGTCGGGCTCCTGCACCGCGAGCGTGGCGAGCGGGACCGGCAGCGGCGCATCCTCG
>DAHWFB010000044.1 GCA_027326105.1 Acetobacteraceae bacterium | reverse complement strand
GCCCCCTCATCACCGCCGCGTGACGGCGCAAAACACTCTACCCCGCTCTCCCCTCCCCCGCTCTCCCATCGCCGCAATGCCGCGATCGCCGAATGCCGCGATTGCTGGGCGCATTCCAAATCCCGCCTCCAGCGAAAGGGTCGCGCTCAACTCGCACGGCGATGTCGAGTTCCCGCCCGCGCCCGCTGTCGTGCCGCGCGAGTTTGACGGCAAGAAACGGATAGCGAAGCCATCGCCGGTCTGGTTTGGTCGGGTACTGCACGCAGGGAGGCGTTCATGGGATACCGCGTCACCGGCCTGTCCGCCGAACCTTTCCGGCACCTGTTCGGATTGCCCGAAGAGGAGTTATCCAAATTCGGTGTCAGGCGCTTCATCGCTGACAGGAAGCCCGGCTTTCCGTGCCGCATAGAAATGCGCGACGCCGAGCCTGGCGAGACATTGCTGCTGCTCAATCACATCTACCAGCCGGCCGACACACCCTACCGGGGAACGCACGCCATCTTCGTCAGGGAGGGAGCAACAGACACGTACGACCAGACGAACCAGGTCCCGGAAGTCATCCGGCTTCGCCTGCTCTCGCTGCGCGGGTTCGATGAAGCCGGCATGATGCTGGACGCCGATGTGGTCGAAGGTGCCGAAATCGAGCAAGTCATCGAGCGAATGTTTTCGAACCCGGCCATCGGCTATATCCACGTCCACAATGCCAAGCGTGGCTGTTATTCCGGCCGCATCGACCGCGCCTGACACGATCCGCATCCCGCTTGGTCGGCGACCCAAACGAGACGCACGACAAGAGCAAGGCTCTGGATTACGCCCACAGCGCCCTATCGGCCTGGATCGACGGTCTCGATGAGCGGCCGGTCGCCGCGCGGGCAACACGGCAGGATCTTGCAGCGGCTTTTCGAGACCCGTTGCCGGAAACGGGTTCCCGGCCGGAAGAGGTGGTCGCCTGGCTGGCCCGAAATGCCGATGGCGGCATGCTGGGCAGCGCCAGCGGGCGGTTCTTCGCCTGGGTGATCGGCGGCTCCGTCGACCCCGCTCTCGCGGCGGACTGGATGGTCGCGGCATGGCACCAAGACGTGGCGCTCTACGCCTGCAGCCCCGCCACCTCGGTGGTCGAGGAAGTGGCCGGAGAGTGGATCAAGGAGCTTCTCGACTTGCCGCGCGACGCATCCTTTGCGTTCACCACCAGTTGCTGCGTTCACCACCGGTTGCCAGATGGCGCATAGGACGGGTCTGGCGGCCGCGCGAAATGCGCTGCGGCGGCGCTCCCGGTGGGGCGTCGAATCGGAGGGCCTGTTGGGCGCCCCGCCGGTCGCCATCATGACCGCGACCAGAAGCACGGCTCGGGCGGCCGCGGTAAACCGGGGGACGGTTCAGCCGGCCGCGGGAAGCGCGATCGCACCCTCCCTCGCCGCTTCCAGCCGCGCGGCCAGCAGCGGCGCACCGGCCGCCCGCCACACCGCCTCGCCGGCGTCAGCGGCGAACAACGCCCCGGCGGCGAGGATCCCGTCCACCCAAAGTCCGAACATCCGTCCCCTCCCGGTCGCCACCGCCCGCACCCCGGCGGCGACTTCACTGCCGGCCGCCGCGCGGTCCTCCCCGGCCGCGACCCGCAACCCCACCAGCCGGCGGGCGGCCGAGGCGGCGGCCGGGGTGTCGAGTTCCCAGACCGTCTCCCCCGCGAGCGGGCGCAGGAAGGGAAATTCGAGCGAATGGCAACTGTCCCCGAGCGCGCGCAGCGGCGCCCGGCGGACATAGTGGTGCTTCTCGTAGAATCGATGGGCGGGCGCGAAGCGGGTGTCCGACCACAGCACCAGCCGCTGCGCCCCCTGCCCGCGGGCGTAAGCTTCTCCGGTCGCCAGCAGCCGCGCGGCGAGGCCACCCCCGCGCCAGGCGGGCGCGACATACATCTTGGCGATCTCCCAGATCGCGGGCGCCTGCGGCAGCGCGGCCACCGAGCCGACCACGCATCCCGCTTCCTCGGCGACCCACAGTCCGCCCGACTCGGCGGCGTAATATGCCGCAGGTTCGGCAAGTTCCGGAGCGTCCTGCAGGCGAAAGACGAGCCCCGGATACTCCTCCCAGGCGCGCGCGACCAGGGCTCTGAGCGGCGCCGCGTCCTCCGCCCGCGCCGGGCGGATCGCAGGCACGGTCACGCCAGCGCCTGGCAGAACGCCGCGATCCGGTCGCAGGCCCGGGCGAGGCTCGCCTCGTCGCTGGCATAGCTGATGCGCAGGTGCGGGCTCATGCCGAAGGCTCCGCCGTGCACCACGGCGACATGCGCTTCCTCCAGCAGGGCGGCGGCGAAGTCCCGATCGGTCGCGATCCGCCGCCCGGCGGGCGAAACCCGCCCGATGCAGCCCGCGATCGAAGGAAAGACGTAGAACGCGCCTTCCGGCGTGTGGCAGGTGATCCCGCGCGCCTCGTTGAGCCGGGCGACGACGAGATCGCGCCGGCGGCGATAGATCGCGCCCCGTTCGGCAAGCAACGCCTGGGGCCCGTCGAGCGCCGCTGCGGCGGCGGCCTGCCCCACCGTGGAAACCCCCGCCGTCGCCTGGCCCTGGATGTTGGCCATCGCGCGGATCAGATCGCGCGGCCCGGCGCAGAAGCCGATGCGCCAGCCGGTCATGGCGTAGCTCTTGGAAACCCCGCTCAGGGTGAGGATGCGGTCGGCGAGGTCGGGCGCCACCGCGGCCAGCGTGGTGGCCGGCCCGCCGTCGTGGAGGAGATGCTCGTAGATGTCGTCCGACAGGATCCACACCTCGGGGTGGCGGCGCATCACCTCCGCGATCGCGGCGAGTTCCTCCCGCGTGCAGGAGGCGCCGGAGGGATTGTTGGGGAAGTTGAGGATCAGCCAGCGGCTGCGCGGCGAAAGCGCGGCCTCCAGATCCTCGGCGCGCAGGTGGAACCGGTTGTTCTCCGGGCATGAGAAGAACACCGGCTCACCGCCGGCGAGCCTCGCGATCGAGGCATAGGAGGACCAGTAGGGGGCGGGGATCAGCACCTCGCTGCCCGGATCGGTCGCCGCCATCAGCGCGTCGAACAGGATCTGCTTGCCGCCGTTGCCGACCAGGATCTGATCGAGCGTGACCGCCAGCCCGTGCTCGCGGGCGAACTTCCGCTGCACCGCCTCCTTCAGCGCCCGGGTGCCGTCCACCGGCGGGTATTTGGTCTCCCCGCGCTCCGCCGCGGCGTGGGCGGCCTCGATCGCGTGCGCGGGGGTCGCGAAATCCGGCTCGCCGATGGCGAGCGAGAGGACGTCGATGCCCTGCGCACGCATCTCGCGCGCGCGCTGGCTCATCGCCACCATCGCCGTCACCTCGACGCGGCCGAGCCGGTCGGCGAGTTTGGGCATGGGCTTCAGGAAAGCGCGCGGCAGAAGTTCTGGATGCGGGTGCAGGCCTCGCGCAGCGCGTCGGTGGAGGTGGCGTAGCTGATGCGGAAATGGCCGGGATAGACGAAGGCCGAGCCGTGCACCGTCGCCACCCCCTCCTCGTCGAGCAGCGCGACCACGAAGGCCTCGTCGTCGGTGATCCTGGCCCCCTTGCGGGTGGTCTTGCCGAGGCAGCCCTGCATCGAGGGAAACACGTAGAAGGCGCCCTCGGGCTTGTGGCAGGAAAGCCCCGGTGCCTGGTTCAGCATCTCGACCACGAGATCGCGCCGCTCCTTGTACACCGTGGCCATCGCGGCGACCGAATCCTGCGGCCCCGACAGCGCTTCCACGGCGGCGGCCTGGGTGATGGAGGAGGTGTTGGAGGTGGACTGGCTCTGCAACTTGTCCATCGCCTTGATCAGCGGAACCGGCGCACCGCAGAACCCCAGCCGCCAGCCGGTCATGGCATAGGCCTTGGAGCAGCCGTTCATGGTCACCGTGCGCTCCTTCAGCCGCGGCTCCACCTCGACGACGGTGGCCGGGCGGAATCCGTCGTAGGCGAGCTTTTCGTAGATGTCGTCGGTGAAGATCCAGACGTCGGGGTGGCGCAGCAGGACCTCGCAGAGCGGGCGCAATTCGGCGGCCGAAAGCGCGGCCCCGGTCGGGTTCGAGGGATTGTTGATCATGAACCATTTGGTCCGCGGGGTGATCAGCGCTTCCAGATCCTCCGCCCGCGGCTTGAAGCCGTTGTTCTGCCCGCACGGCAGATAGACCGGCGTGCCCTCGGCCAATGCCACGATGTCGGGGTAGCTCACCCAGCACGGAGTGGGGATGATGACCTCGTCCCCGGCATCGAGGGTTGCCAGCATGGCGTTGAAGATCACCTGCTTGCCGCCGGTGGAGACGATGATCTCTTCGGGCTTGTAGTCGATCCCCTGGTCACGGCGAAACTTCTCGGCCACCGCGCGGCGCAGCGCGGGCGTGCCGGCGACGTCGGTATATTTGGTCTCGCCCGCCTGGATGGCGCGGATGGCGGCGTCCTTGACGTTCTGCGGCGTGTCGAAATCGGGCTCGCCGGCCGAGAGGCTGATGATGTCCCGCCCCGCCGCCTTCAGCGCACGCGCCTTGGTGGAGATGGCGATGGTCTGGCTCGGCGAGATGCGGTCGAGCCGGCGGGCGGTGATGCTCATGGCCTGGGCTTTCGTGCGGGAGGGAGCGGCGCAGACTATCCCCGCGCCGGCGCGCGGGCAACCGCCGGCGGGGGCGCGGATGACGGGCGGGTTACTTCGCAGCCAGACGGGAGCGGCGGCGTTGACCCGCCCCGCGTCCCGCCCCACCTCGCCAGCGTGCGGCCGGCCACGACCGGGCCGGGCGCGACCGACGAAATCGGATGGAGGATACGATGAAGTCCCTGTTCCGCGCCGTGCTGCTGGGGACACTGGTCTCGATGCCCGCGGTTTCCGCCCTCGCCGCCGGCTCCATGTCCCCGATGTCCCCGATGTCCCCGGCGGCGATGATGCCGGGCTCTCCCCCCAAGGGCGGGTTCCGGCCGCAGCCCTCCTCGGGCAACCCGACGGTGGACCGCTGCAACAACCAGGCCGCGCAGCGTGGGCTGATGTACGGGGCACGCATGCGCTACATGAAATCCTGCCTCGACAAGGCGATGGCCGCGAAGCCGATGTGACGGTCGCAGCTTCGCGACGGTCGCGGTTTCCGCTCACGCGATCGTGGCCGGGCCGCGGCGGGATGCCCCCGTCCTGGCCCGGCCGCGGGCTTGCCCCGATCGGCCCGGTTGCTAGACTTCCCTCTCTGCTCGCGCCAGAGGAGAGAAGAGATGCGTTTCCTGGCTATTTCCGCCTTCGCCGCGGTGGTGTTCGCCGCCTCGCCGGCGCTGGCGAAGAAGATCGCCGCTCCCGGCTACCCGACGCTCGCCGCCGCCAAGACCGCCTGCGGTTCGGATACCGTGGTCTGGGCCGCGCCCTACGCGAAGGTCTATCACCTCTCCGGCTCGCGCTGGTTCGGCAAGACCAAGAAGGGCGCCTACTACTGCAAGGCCGCGCTCGACGGAAGCGGCCTGCACGCGTCGAAGGAATAGCCCCTCAATCGGCGAATCCGGCCCGCGCCCGCACCGCGGCGGGATCGGTCCCGGCCTCGCGCAGCGCGGCGAGGCTCGCCGCTCCGTCACGCTTGGCGAGCCGCCTGCCGTCCGCGCCGCACAGCAGCCCGTGGTGGGCATAGCGCGGCGCCGGCCAGCCCAGCAGCGCCTGCAACACCCGCTGGATGTCGCTGGCGCGGGCGAGATCGGCCCCGCGGGTGACCAGCGTGACACCCTGCGCGGCGTCGTCGTGGGTGACGCAGAGGTGATAGCTCGCCGGCGCGTCGCGGCGGGCCAGCACCACGTCGCCGAACGCCTCCGGCCGGCAGCCGATCCGCCCCACGCCCTCTTCCTCGCGCTCGAGCCGCCGGGGCAGCCGCGCGAGCGCCCCGGCGAGGTCGAGCCGCAGGGCATGCGGCGCGCCGGCGGCGAGGCGGGCCTCGCGCAGGGCGGGGTCGAGTCGGCGGCAGGTGCCGGGATAGACCGGCCCCTCCGGCCCATGGGGTGCCGCTCCGGCCCGGGCGATGTCGGCGCGGGAGCAGAAGCACGGGTAGAGCAGCCCCTCGGCCGCCAGCCGGTCGAGCACGCAGCGATAGTCCGCGAGCTGGGCGGATTGCACCCGCACCTCCCCGTCCCAGTCGAGCCCGAGCCAGGCGAGATCTTCGAGGATCGCGGTGGCGAACTCCGGCCGGCAGCGCGCCGGGTCGATGTCCTCGATGCGCAGCAGGAACCGCCCGCCCGGTGCCGCGCGGGCCCGGCGCCAGGCGAACAGCGCGGCGTGGGCGTGGCCGAGATGCAGCCGCCCGGTGGGGCTGGGCGCGAATCGCGTGACGAGAGCCATGGCCGATGATGGACAGGAGCGGGGTGGAAGGCTACGCGCAGCCGGACCAACCGAGCAGGAGCGAACCATGGCGGAAATGGACGGGCCGCGCTTCGGCCCCAAGGCGGGCGGGGCAGCGCGGCAGCTGGTGGTGCTCTGCCACGGCGTCGGCGCCGACGGCAACGACCTCATCGACCTCGCCCCCGCCTGGGCCCAGGCCCTGCCCGAGGCCGCCTTCGTCGCCCCGCACGCGCCCTTCGCCTACGACATGGCGCCCTTCGGCCGGCAATGGTTCAGCCTGCGCGACCGCAACCCCGCGGTGCTCGCCGCCGGCGTGCGCGAGGCGGCGCGGCTGCTCGATGGGTTCCTCGACGCGGAGCGCGCCCGCTTCGGCCTCGCCGCCGCGAAGTGCGCCTTGATGGGCTTCAGCCAGGGGGCGATGACCGCGCTGCTCGCCGGCCTCGGCCGCGCCGACCCGCCGCGCGCCATCCTCGCCTACTCCGGCCGCCTCGTCGCCCCGCCCGAGCGCGTGCCCGGCGCCCCCGCGCCCGAGGTGCTTCTCGTCCACGGCGAAGCGGACGAGGTGGTGCCGGTCGCCAATTCCCGGGCCGCGGAGAAGACCCTGGCCGCGCTCGGCGTGCCGGTGGAGGCGATCTTCCGCCCCCGGCTCGGCCACGGCATCGACGAGGTCGGCCTCTCCTCCGGCGCGCTGTTCCTCCAGCGCGCCTTCAGCCGCGACACGGAGGCAAAACGGTGAAATCCGCCCCCGCGTCTTGCCGGCGGGGCGATGCAATGCGATATGAACTCCCATGAAGGCGGTCATCGAACAGCCTCGGAGGAACAGCCGGCGGTCTGCGGCCAGCGTCGCGCTCCAATGGGGAATAGCGCGCCTTGCCTGACGGGGGCAGCCAGTTTCCGGCCCTCGTCCTCAATGCGGATTTCCGCCCGCTCTCCTATTTCCCGCTCTCCCTCTGGTCCTGGCAGGACAGCATCAAGGCCGTCTTTCTCGACCGCGTCGCCGTGCTCAGCGAATATGACGCGGAGGTCCGCTCCCCCTCGGTCGCCATGCGCCTGCCCAGCGTGGTCGCGCTGAAGGACTATATCCCCGGCGCCCGCCGCCCCGCCTTCACCCGTTTCAACGTCTTCCTGCGCGACGGTTTCGCCTGCCAGTATTGCAGCGACCGTCTGCCCACCCACGATCTGACCTTCGACCACGTCATCCCGCGCAGCCGCGGCGGCCGCACCGTCTGGGAAAACGTCGTCACCGCCTGCGCCTGCTGCAATCTGCGCAAGGGCTCGCGGCTGCCGCGCGAATGCCGCATGTTCCCCCGCGCCGCCCCCCGCCAGCCGACCAGTTGGGAACTCCAGGACAAGGGCCGCGGCTTCCCGCCCAACTACCTGCACGAAAGCTGGCGCGACTATCTCTATTGGGACAGCGAACTGGAGAGCTGAATTCTGCCCGGCCGGGGCTCGCGAAGTCCGGCAGGATCGAAAAGGCACCGGCCGGGCCCGCGGCTCCGGACCGCCGGTCGATTACAGCAGATCCGCGATCAGGACCGCGTTCAGGACCACGATCACCCCGGCACTCGCCCAGCCCAGCGCCAGCAGCCAGCGCGGCGGGCGCAAGCCGCCGACCCGGGCGCGATTGCCGACGAAGAGCAGCAGCGGGATCATCGCGAAGGGAAGCTGGAGGGAGAGCACCACCTGGCTGACGATCAGCAGCGCGTCCGCCCCGCGGGATCCCGCCCAGGCCGTCACCGCCACCACCGGCGCCACCGCGAGCGAGCGGGTGATCAGCCGCCGCAGCCAGGGGCGCAGGCGGACCCGCAGGAACCCGTCCATCACCACCTGCCCCGCCAGCGTGCCGGTGACCGTGGCATTGAGCCCCGACGCGAGCAGCGCCACCGCGAAGATCACCGGCGCTAAGGCCGAACCGAGGATGGGCGCCAGCATGTGCGTCGCCTGCCCGATGTCCTGCACATCGGTGCGCCCATGGGCGTGGAAGACCGCCGCGGCGGTGATCAGGATGGCCGCGTTCACCGCCAGGGCCAGCGTCAGCGCCAGGGTGGAATCGAGCATCGCCCAGCGCATCGCCGCCGCCCGGCCGCCCGGCGTGCGCAGATAGGCGCGGGTCTGCACCAGCGAGGAATGGAGGTAGAGATTGTGCGGCATCACCGTCGCCCCGATGATGCCCACCGCGATATAGAGCATGCCGCCGTCGCGCAGGATCGCGGGGTCGGGCAGGAACCCGCGCGCGATCGGCCCCAGCGCCGGCTGCGCCATCGCGATCTCGATCGCGAAACAGGCGGTGATCAGCGTGATGAGCGCCACGATGAACGCTTCGAGCCAGCGGAAGCCGCGATCCATGAGCAGCAAAATCAGCAGCGTATCGGCGAGTGTGAGCACCGCTCCCCAGACCAGCGGCAGCCCGAACAGGAGCCGCAGCGCGATCGCCGCGCCGATCACCTCGGCGAGATCGCAGGCGATGATCGCGCCCTCCGCCACCAGCCAGAGCCCGATCGCGACCGGCCGGGGCACGCTCGCCCGCGATATCTGCGCGAGGTCGCGGCCGGTGGCGATGCCGAGCCAGGCGGCGAGCGCCTGGAGTACCATCGCCATCAGGCTGGACAGCGCCACCACGAACAGCAGCCGGTAGCCGAAGCCCGAGCCGCCGGCGAGGTCGGTCGCCCAATTGCCCGGATCCATGTAGCCGACGGCGATGAGATAGCCCGGTCCGGCGAAGGCGAAGAGCCGCCGCCACCAGCCGCCGCCGGCGGGTACCGGCACCGAGCCATGCAGCTCGGCCAGGCTGAGGTCGGGGCCTGCGGTGGGCGCCAGCAGTCGCTCGGACATGGCCTATGATGTAGCCTTGGCTACACTCTGCGCAAGAGGCGACATTCTATTCTGCGCCGCCGTTTTCGCATTGATCTCCGCCGCCGCCGGGGCCATGGTCCGGCGCAGGGTGGAATCCGGAGAGGGCGATGACCATCGAGCCGCACCCGGCGGCGGAACTTCCCGCCGAGCGCACCCAGGCGCGCCGGTTCGACAAGGCGCGCCACGCCCAGTCGGCGGCGCTGGTCGAGGACTATGCCGAACTCATCGCGGACCTGCTCGCCTCGGGCGGCGAGGCCCGGCCCACCGACATCGCCCGCCGGCTCGGTGTCTCCCACGCCACCGCCATCAAGGCGATCGCGCGGCTCAAGCGCGAGGGTCTGGCCACCGCCAAGCCCTATCGCGGCGTCTTCCTGACCGCAGCCGGCGAACGCCTGGCCGAACGGGTGCGGCTGCGCCACCGGCTGGTGGTGGACATCCTCCTCGCCCTCGGTGTCCCGGCGGAAGCCGCCGAGCAGGACGCCGAGGGGATCGAGCATCACGTATCCGACGTGGCGCTGGCCGCCTTCGAGCGGTTTCTCGACCGGCCCCGCTGACCAGGCCGGCCCCGCTCATCAGGCCGGCCCCGCTGATCAGGGCCGACCCTGCGCTGCGCCCGACGTCGGGTTCAGGTTGCCGCAGGGCTCGGGGGGCCGCAGGGTTCAGGCTACCGCAGGGCTCAGGCTGCGCGCGCGGTAACCTGCGGCCGGGGAGCCTCGGGCGGGTTCGCTTTCGCGGCGGCGGCTTCGCCACGCTGCCCGCGGGGGCGGCTGACCGGGTCGAGCACCGAGAGGCTGAGCGCCATGCAATCGGTGCTGTCCTGCACGAAGCGCTCCGCCGCGCCCGCCCACCAGCTTTGCAGAATGCTCCAGGCCGCCACCGGGTTCTCCGCCTCGCGCAGCCCCGACAGCGCGTCGCGCGCCGCCGCCATCGCCTCCTGCCGCCGGCGCATCCACTCTTCGGTGAAGGGCTCGATCGCCTCGAGCAGGGCGCTCTGCGCCGCCACCAGTCCACCCAGCCCGGCAAACGGCGCCGATTCGAAGCGGCTCGCCGGCTGCCCGTCGCTGCCCGCCGTGGACGCGGGCGCCATCCGATCGCTACGGCTGTTGCTGTTCGTCATCTTGCGCTACTCCCCATCAGGCCGACCCCTGCCGGCCGAGCGCGAGCCTACGCCAACTCCCCGGGCGAAGCGTTAATCTGGATCAAGGATGGCGCCCATGCGCAAGGAATCGAGGCGCAAGGAATCGAGCGCGCCCGCCCCCGCCGCGCCGGCGGCCGGAAGCGCCGATTGGCCGGCGGAACCGCGGCGGCAGTACTGCCGCGTCTGTCCTGCGCGCCTCCATACGTTCTGTGCGCCGATCCCGCTCGCCGAAATCGACCGCGTCGCCCTGCTCAAGTCCCGCGAACGGGTCCTGCCCGCCGGCGGCACCCTCTACGCGGAGGCCGGCGCCTGCGGCGAATACTACACCGTGCTCGCGGGATGGGTCGCGCTGATCCGCACCCTGGCGGACGGAACCCGCGTGGTGCTGGACTTCGCCCTGCCCGGGGATTTCGTGGGATTTCAGGCCGAAGCGGGCGGCGCCGCCGACCACACCGCGGTCGCCGTCACCGCGAGCCGCCTCTGCCCGCTGCCCCGGCCGGGCGCGGAGGGGCTGATCGCCGCCGAACCCCCCATCGCCGCCCATCTCGCCCGCATCATCGCGATGCACGAGGCGCGGGCGCACGATCATCTCGTCAACAGCGCCGCCCGTTCCGCGCACGAGCGTGTCGCCCATCTCCTCATCGAACTCTATTTCCGCCAGCGCCAGCACCTGCCCCAAGCGCGCGGCGAAACCGTGCCGATGCCGCTCACCCTGGCGCTGATCGGCGCCGCCGTCGGGCTGACCGGCGAGCACGTCAGCCGCACCCTCTCCCGGCTGCGCCAGGAGGGCATCATCCGGCTGCACCGGCGCGAGCTGACCATCCTCGATCCGGCCGGGCTGATCCGCGCGACCGGGGTCGAGGACCACCCGCTGGCCGACGCCGGCTGGCCCGATCCCTGAGCGGCGCCGCGGCGGGGCGCGAGGCGCCGGGCCCGCGGTTGCCACCGGGCGACGCTCGTTCCATTATTCCATCATGCGAAGCATCGAAACCATCCCGCACCCGGCCGCGCCGCCCGGCGGCCCGCCGCAGGACTTCGCCGGCCTGCGCGGGCTCATCCTCGCCCGCGCCCCTGCCCTGCCCCGCCGGCTCGGGCAGATCGCCCGCTTCGCCGCGGAGCATCCCGACGAGATGGCGCTCGGCACCGTCGCCGCCATCGCCGAACGGGCCGGCGTGCCGCCCTCGGCGCTGGTCCGCTTCGCCCAGAGCCTCGGCTATCGCGGCTTCTCCGAACTGCAAGGGATCTTCCGCCTCCATCTGCGCGACGCCTGGCCCGGCTATCGCGCCCGGCTCGCCGCACTGCGCGAGGGCACGCTCGCCGCCGACGGCCCCGCCCAGCTGCTCGACCGCTTCGCCACCGCCGCCGCGGCCTCGCTCGAACGCCTTCGCCACGGCACCGACCCCGCCGCCCTCGAGCGCGCCGCCGGCATTCTCGCGGCGGCGGAGACCATCCTCGTTCTCGGCCAGCGCCGCAGCTTTCCCGTCGCCGCCTATTTCGCCTACACCGCCGCCAAATCGGGCCTGCGCGCGGTGCTGCTCGACAATGTCGGCAGCCTGCTGCCCGAACAGGCGTCCATCGCCGGCCCGCGCGACGCCGCACTGCTGGTCAGCTTCGCCCCCTACACCCCGACCACGGTGGAGACCGCACACGCGCTGCGCGCCGCGGGGATCACCCTCGTCGTCGTCACCGATTCGGCGTTCAGCCCGCTGGCTCCGCTCGCCGACGTGTGGCTCGAAGTGGCGGAGGGCGAAAGCGGCGCCTTCCGTTCGCTCGCCGCCAGCCTGACCCTGGCGCTCACCCTCGCCGTCGCCGCCGCGGAGGCGCGGGAGGCCCGGGGCTGACGAGCCGGATTGGAATATATATTCCGTATTGACGCGCATTTGGAATTGGCGTTTTATACCGGGGCTCGTCCAGCAGCAGGGGAAACGCCATGGCGGAAACCGCGCCCGCACTCGAAGTCCTCACCCTCGGCCGTTCCTCGGTCGATCTCTACGGCCAGCAGATCGGCGGCCGGCTCGAGGATATGACGAGCTTCGCCAAGGCGGTCGGCGGCTCGCCCACCAATATCGCGGTGGGCTGCGCCCGGCTCGGGCTGCGCGCCGGCCTGCTCTCGCGGGTCGGCGACGAGCACATGGGCCGCTTCATCCGCGAGCAGTTGCAGCGCGAGGGAGTCGACACGAGGGGGCTCTCCACCGACCCGGAGCGGCTCACCTCCATCGTCATCCTTGGCGTGCGCGATTCGAGCACGTTTCCGCTGCTCTTCTACCGCGAGAACTGCGCCGACCTCGCGCTCGGCCCCGAGGCGATCGACCCGGAATTCGTCGCCGCCGCCGGCGCGCTGGTCATCACCGGGACCCATTTCAGCACCGCGCTGACCGCCGCCGGGGCGCGCAAGGCGCTCGCTGCGGCGCGCGGGGCGGGACGGCGCACCGCGCTCGACATCGACTACCGGCCCAACCTGTGGGGCCTCGCCGGCCACCAGGCGGGCGAGGAGCGCTTCATCGAAAGTGGCAACGTCACCGGCCACATCCAGGAATTTCTTCGCGAATTCGACCTCATCGTCGGCACCGAGGAGGAGGTGCACATCGCCGGCGGATCGACCGACACGCGCGCCGCCCTCCGCCGCATCCGCGAACTCGCGCCCACCGCGACGCTGGTGCTCAAGCGCGGGCCGATGGGCTGTGTCGTCTTTCCCGCAGCGATCCCCGACGATCTCGATGCGGGCATCCGCGGCGCGGGCTTTCCGGTCGAGGTCTACAACGTGCTCGGCGCGGGGGATGCCTTCATGGCCGGCTTCCTGCGCGGCTGGCTGCGCGGCGAGCCGCTCGAGACCTGCTCCACCTACGCCAACGCCTGCGGCGCCTTCGCGGTCTCCCGCCTGCTGTGCGCCCCGGAATACCCGACCTGGCCGGAGTTGCAGCACTTCCTGCGCCATGGCGCGAGCGAGCGGGCGCTGCGGCGGGACGCGACCCTCGCCCACATCCACCGCGCCACCACCCGCCGCCCGCAGGCGCCGAGCGTCTCCGCCTTCGCCATCGACCATCGCGCGCAATTGCTGGCGATCGCCGAGCAGGTCGGCGCCGACCCCGCGCGCATCGGCACGTTCAAGGAACTCGCGGTGGCCGCGACCCTCGAGGTCGCCGCCGGGCGGCCCGGCTTCGGCATGCTGCTCGACGAACGGCTCGGGCGCGAGGCGCTGTTCGCCGCCGACCGCGCCGGTCTGTGGCTCGCCCGGCCGGTGGAGCTGCCCGGCTCGCGCCCGCTTGCCTTCGAGCAGGGGCGCGACCTCGCCGCCCATCTCGTCGAATGGCCGATCACCCACACCGTCAAATGCCTCTGCTTCACCCACCCCGGCGACGAGCCGGCGCTGATCGCGGCGCAGGACGAGACCCTGCTCACGCTACAGGAGGCCTGCCTCGCCACCGGGCATGAATTCCTCGTCGAGATCATCGCGAGCAAGGCCGGCCCGCTGGCGGAGGACACCACCGCCGCGGTGCTGCGCCGGCTCTACGGGCTCGGGCTGAGGCCGGAGTGGTGGAAGCTCGAGCCGCAGCCGGCGGCGTCGTGGCAGGCGGTGAGTGCGGCCATCGCCGAGCACGATCCCTGGTGCCGCGGGGTTCTGATGCTCGGCCTCGAAGGCAGCGAGGCGGCGCTCGCCGTGGCACTCGAGACCGCGGCGCGCGCCTGCCCGCAGCTGCGCGGCTTCGCCATCGGGCGCACCCTCTTCGCCGCCGCCGCCGAAGCCTGGCTGGCGGGACGGATGACCGACGCGGAGGCGGTGGCCGACATGGCCGCCCGCTTCGCCCGCTTCGCCACCCTCTGGCAGGACATCGGCAGGGCGCGGGCCGCCTGAGCGCGGCAGGACCGGGAAGGCGCCACGGAAACGAGCGCAATGGAAACGACGGGGAGAGAGATGAGCACGGTACGGCTGACCATGGCGCAGGCGCTGGTCCGCTATCTGGCGGCGCAGCGGACACGGGTGGCGGGCGAGGAGGTGGCGCTGTTCGCCGGCGTGTGGGCGATCTTCGGCCACGGCAACGTCGCCGGCATCGGCGAGGCGCTGCACCAGGTGCGCGAGAGCTTCCCCACCTTCCGCGCCCATAACGAGCAGGCCATGGCGCACGCCGCCATCGCGTTCGCCAAGGCCGCCAGGCGGCGGCGGATGATGGCGGTGACCACCTCGATCGGGCCGGGGGCGACCAACCTCGTCACCGCCGCCGCCCTCGCCCACGTCAACCGCCTGCCGGTGCTGCTGCTGCCCGGCGACGTGTTCGCCAACCGCATCCCCGACCCGGTGCTCCAGCAGGTCGAGGATTTCAACGATGCCACGGTTTCGGCCAACGACTGCTTCCGCCCGGTCTCGCGCTTTTTCGACCGCATCACCCGCCCCGAGCAGATCCTCGCCGCCCTGCCGCGCGCGATGGCGGTGCTGACCGACCCGGCCGAGTGCGGCCCCGTGACGCTCGCGCTCTGCCAGGACGTGCAGGCGGAGGCGCATGACTATCCCGAGAGCTTCTTCGCGCCGCGGGTCTGGACGCCGCGCCGCATCCGCCCCGACCGCGGCGAACTCGCAGCCGCCGCGGCGGCGCTGCGCGGGGCGCGCGCGCCGCTGATCGTCGCCGGCGGGGGGGTCGCCTATGCCGACTGCGCCCCCGAACTCGGCGAATTCGCCGCCCGCCACGGCATTCCCATCGCCGAGACCCAGGCGGGCAAGGGCATCGTCGCTCCCGATCATCCGCTGCTGCTCGGCGCGCTCGGCGTCACCGGCACGGCGGCGGCCAACCGGGCGGCGGCGGAGGCCGATCTCCTCCTCGCGGTCGGCACCAGGCTCGCCGATTTCACCACCGGCTCCTGGGCGCTGTTCCGCAACCCGGCCCGCCGCATCATCGGCCTCAACGTCCAGCCGTTCGACGCCGCCAAGCACCGCGCCCTGGCCCTGGTGGCAGACGCCGCCGAGGGGCTCGCCGCCCTCGCCGAGCCGCTCGCCGGCTGGCAGGCGCCGGCGGGCTGGGCGGCGGCGGCGCGGCGCGACATCGCCGGCTGGCTCGCCGAGGCGGAGGCGGCGATGCGCCCGGCCAACCGCGCCCTGCCCTCCGACGCCGAGGTGATCGGCGCGGTCCAGCGCGCCCTGCCCGACAATGCCGTGGTGGTCTGCGCCGCCGGCGGGCTGCCGGGGGAATTGCACAAATTGTGGCGCCCCGGCGCGCCCGGCGGCTATCACCTCGAATACGGCTATTCCTGCATGGGCTACGAGATCGCCGGCGGGCTCGGCGTCAAGCTCGCCGAGCCGGAGCGCGAAGTGGTGGTGACGGTGGGCGACGGGTCCTACCTCATGCTGAATTCCGAGATCGCCACCTCGATCATGCTCGGGCTGCGGCTGATCATCGTGGTGCTCGACAATCGCGGCTACGGCTGCATCGACCGGCTGCAACGCGGCGCCGGCGGCGCGAGCTTCAACAATATGCTCGCCACCACCCGCCACCAGACGCTGCCCGCGATCGATTTCCGCGCGCACGCCGAAAGCCTCGGCGCCATCGCCGAGAAGGTCGCGGGCCTCGGTGAACTCGAAGCCGCGGTCAGGCGCGCGCGGCAGGCGGAGCGCACCATGGTCATCGTCATCGACACCGACGCCGCGATCTCGACCGAGGCGGGCGGGGCCTGGTGGGACGTGGTGGTGCCGGAGGTTTCGCCGCGCGCCGAGGTGCGCGCCGCGCGCGCCGCATACGAGGCGCAGCGGCGCGCCCAGGTGAGCGGGGAATAGAGTTGCGCCCGCCCGGGAGCACCGAGGGGAAGGGCGGGGACGTTGCTCGATTCCGTCGTCGCCGGGGTCTATACCGTGACCGGGCGGTGGCGCCGGTGCCCGCGCCCTGCCGGCAGATCGCGGCGGGCATGCTGGAGGAGGCGTGAACATGTCGGGACTGATCGTCAAACCGCACGAGCCGGACGCAGAGGGACGGCTGTTCGAGGTCACCCCGGCGAGCGCCGGCTGGAGCTACGTCGGCTTCGCCGTCCATTGCCTGGCGGACGGGCAGCGCCTCGCGCGCGAGACCGGCGGGCGCGAGTGCTGCATCGTGGTGCTCGAAGGCCGGGTCGCGGTCGCGACACCCGGGATCGGGGAGAGCGTGATCGGCGGGCGGGCCTCGCCGTTCGCGGGCGCGCCCGATTCGCTCTACGTTCCCGCCGGCTCGCACTATTCCGTGCGCGCCGAGGGTGCCGCCGCGATCGCGCTCTGCACCGCCCCGGGGGTGGCCGGCGCCCGCCCGGCGCGGCTGATCCCCGCGGCCGGCATCAAGCCGGAACTCCGCGGCCGGGGCAGCAACGAGCGCATCGTCTACAACATCCTGCCCGAGTGGGAGCCGGCGGATTCGCTGCTGGTGGTGGAGGTGCGCACGCCGGCGGGCAACTGGTCCTCCTATCCGCCGCACAAGCACGACCGCGACGCGCCGCCCGAGGAGACGCTGCTCGAAGAGACCTACTACCACCGGATCGACCCGCCGCAGGGCTTCGCCTTCCAGCGCATCTATACCGACGACCGCTCGCTCGACGAGGCGCTGGTGGTGCAGGACGGGGATTGCGTGCTGGTGCCGCGCGGCTACCACCCGGTGGGTGCCGCGCACGGCTATGACCTCTACTATCTCAACGTGATGGCCGGCCCGAAACGGACCTGGCGATTCTACAACGACCCCGATCACGAGTGGATTCTAAGCAAGGCGTGATCGGCGAAAGCCGTCGTTCGGGCGCGCCGACTTCGTTGCGATAGAGCTATTCTCCCTCTGCGGGCTGTCCGGCGCTGCAGGCGCGCACGATGCGCGAATAGTCGCGGCGCTGCGCGTCGTCGAGACTGTCGCGCGCGACGGCG
>DAHWFB010000041.1 GCA_027326105.1 Acetobacteraceae bacterium | reverse complement strand
GCGCTGGTGGCCTTCTACCTGCCCTTCCTCGGGGTCGGCTCCCGGGTCTTCGGCTTCCTCGCCGGCTACGCGCGCCAGGAGGGCATCACCAGCGGGGCGGGCATCTTCTATCTCTTCGCCCTCGGCCATCTCGTTGCGCTGCCGGCCTGGGTGGGGCCGGCCTATGTCGCGGCGGTGCTCGCCGCCCTCGCCGCCCTGGCGCTCGCCCTCTGCGCGCGGCCGGGTCCGGAGCCGGGCTCTGCTGCGGCGATCCGCGCCATGGGGCGCGATGCGCGCCGGCTCGGCACGCTGCTGCTGGTCGCGCTCACCCCGCACTATCCGTGGTATTTCACGTGGCTGCTGGTGCCGGCGACGCTCGCCCCGTCGTTCGCGGTGCTGGCGCTGGCGGCGGCCGCCCCGCTGCTCTATCTTGATCCGATCCACACGTTGCTGCTCTGGCCCGGCCTGCTGTTCGGCGGCTTTTTCCTGCTCCTGCTGGCCGAGGCGGCAGGGTGGCGGCGGCGAAGCCCGGAGGCTTGATGGAGCGCAGCGAACCACCCGACCCGCGGCGGTATTTCGAAGCCGTTCCCGCGTCACGCGCGGCGGAGGCGGCGGCGGCGCCGGTGTGCCTCTATCTCGAGGTCACCAACCGCTGCAATCTCTTGTGCGAGACCTGCCCGCGCACCTTCGAGGCGCTCGAGCCCCCGGCCGACATGAGTCTCGAACTCTTCCGCCGCATCGTCGACCAGGTGCCCGCCATCGCGCGGGTGGTGCTGCACTGGGTGGGCGAACCGATGATGGTGCGCGCGCTCCCCGAGATGATCCGCATCCTCAAGGCGCGCGGCACCTATGTCCTGTTCAACACCAACGCGACGCTGCTCACCCCGCGCCGGCGCGACGAGCTGATCGACTCCGGGCTCGACGAGCTGCGGGTTTCCCTCGACGCCGCCACGGCGGAATCCTTCCTGCGCGTGCGCGGGCGGGACATGTTCGCGCGCATCGTTGCCCACGTCTCCGGCTTCGTGCGCCACCAGCGCGCGCGCGGCGCCGCCAACCCGCGGGTCTCGCTCTGGCTCACCGGCCTGCGCGAGACCATCGCCGAGCTTCCCGCCTTCGTCCGCCTCGCCGCGCGCATGGAGGTGGCCGAGGTGCATCTGCAACGCCTGGTCTTCGACGAGACCGGGCGCGGCCTGGCCCGCCCCGATTCCGCGCTGTTCGGGGCGGTGCGGGCGGAGGAGGAGCGGGCGATCGGCGAAGCCGCGGCCCTCGCCGCCGAACTCGGCGTCACGCTCGACGCCTCGGGGGCGACCGAGCCCGGGCTCAGCCTCCAGCGCGAACCCGGTGCGCGGCCCTGGTCGGTCTGCCGCCGGCCGTGGTCGCTGATGTATTTCACCGCCCACGGCCGCGCGCTGCCCTGCTGCATCGCGCCTTTCTCGGCGCGCGGCTACGACAGCTACACGCTGGGCGACGCGACCCAGGACAGCCTGCGCGAAATCTGGAACGGCACCCGCTATCGGGAGTTCCGCGCGGCCCTGCTCGGCGACGCGCCGCCGCGCCCCTGCGCCGGCTGCGGCCTGCGCTGGAGCCTGTGATCGCTTCCGCGCCCGCGGTCTGGGTGGTGATCCCGACCCGCGACGAGGCGGAGGCGATCGGCCCGCTGCTCGCCGAACTCGCCCGCGCCCCGGTCGCCGGCGTGGTGGTGGCGGACGGTGGCAGCACCGACGGCACGGCGGAGCGGGCGCGCGCCGCCGGTGCCACCACCCTCGGCGTGGGTCCGGGCTACGGGCGGGCCTGCGCCGCGGGTGCCGCCGCCGCCGTCGCCGCCGGGGCGGAGATCCTCGTCTTCATGGACGGCGACGGCGCCGACGATCCCGCCTTCCTGCCCGCGCTGCTCGCCCCGCTGCGCTCGGGCGAGGCGGCGCTGGTGCTCGGCGCCCGGGTGCGCCGGCTGCGTGCCAAGGGGGCGATGGCCTGGCACCAGGCGCTCGCCGGGCGGCTCGCCGGCTTCGTGCTCGGCCGTCTCTACGGGGTGCGCATGCGCGACATGTGCGCCTTCCGCGCGCTGCGTGCCGAAACCCTCGCCGCGCTCGCGCTGCGCGAAACGGGCTACGGCTGGAACATCGAGATGCAGATGCGGGCGGCCCGGGCGGGGCTGGTCTGCCGCGAGATCCCGGTGCCCTGCCGGCGGCGTCTCGGCGGGCGCTCCAAGGTCGCGGGCAGCCTCCCGGGCAGCCTGCGCGCCTCCGCCCGCATCCTGCTCACCATCGCCCGCATCGCCGCCGAGACGCGGCTCAGGCCTGCGCGGCTCAGGCCTGGTTGATCTCGATCAGGCTGCGGCGGATCTTGCGGCCGCGGTTGATCTTGTCCTCGATGTAGGCGCCGTCTCCCCAGCGCACCGCGCGCGCCATCGCCTGGGCATCCTCCATGAAGCGCGCGAGCATTTCCAGCAGCGCCTCGCGGTTGTTGAGGAACACGTCGCGCCACATGGTGGGATCGGAGCCGGCGATGCGGGTGAAGTCGCGAAAGCCGGAGGCGGCGAATTGCAGCACCTCGGCGCGGCTTTCGTCGGCGAGATCGTCGGCGGTGCCGCAGATGGTGAAGGCGATCAGATGCGGCAGGTGGCTCACGATCGCGAGCACCCGGTCGTGGTGCGCGGGCTCCATGGCGGCGACCATCGCCCCGCAGCGGCGCCAGAGTTCGCGGATCCGTTCCACCGCCTCGCCATCGCTGCCGGGCAGCGGCGTGAGCAGGCACCAGCGGCCCTCGAACAGCGCCGCGAATCCGGCGTCGGGGCCGGAGAATTCGGTGCCGGCGATGGGGTGGGCGGGAACGAAGTGCACCCCGGCGGGAAGCAGCGGGCCGAGATCGCGGATCACCGACTGCTTGGTCGAGCCGACGTCGGTGACGATCGCGCCCGGCGCCAGATGGGGGGCGATGGCGGCGCCGATCGCTGCATAGGCGCCGACCGGTGCGCAGATCATCACGCAATCGGCGCCCGCGACCGCGCGTGCGGGATCGGGTTCCACCACGTCGGCGATGCCGAGCGCGGCCACCCGCGCGAGGGTCGCCGCGCTGCGCGCGGTCGCCACCACCTCGGCGGCGAGATCGCCGCGGGCGCGGGCGATGCGCGCGACCGAACTGCCGATCAGCCCGACGCCGATCAGCGCCAGGCGGCGGAACAGCGGCTCAGCCACGGGCCGGTTCGGCCATGAAGGCGGCGAGCGCCTCGGCCACCAGGGCGCACTCCTCGTCGCGGCCGATGGTGATGCGCAAGGCCTGCGGCAGACCGTACCCCCCGACCGCGCGAACGATGATCCCGCGGCCGCGCAGGAACCCATCCGCCGCCCGTGCCCGCTCGGGGGTGGCGAAATCGGCGAGCAGGAAATTCCCCTCGCTCGGCCACACCCCGATCCCCGCCGCGGTGAGCGCGGCGGCCAGCCGCGCGCGCGCGCGCTCGTTGTGGGCGCGGCTCTTCTCCACCCAGCCGGGCTCGGCGAGCGCGGCGATCCCCGCCTCCTGCACCGCGGCGTTGACGTTGAAGGGCGCGCGCACCCGGTTCAGCACGTCGACGATCGCTTCCGGCGCATAGGCCCAGCCCAGCCGCATGCCGCCGAGGCCGAAGATCTTGCTGAAGGTGCGGGTCATCACCGTGTTGGCGCCGGCGTCCACCAGCGCCGCGCCGGCTTCGTAGTCCGCGCGCGCGACATATTCGGCGTAGGCGGCATCGATCACCAGCACCACCTCGGGGGCGAGCCGCCGGCGCAGCCGCCAGAGCTCCTCGCGCCCGATCATGCTGCCGGTCGGGTTGTTGGGGTTGGCGAGGAAGACGATGCGCGTCGCCGGCGACACCAGCGCGAGGATCGCGTCCACGTCGGTGGTGAGCGCCCGTTCGCGCGCCTTGCGCACGCTCGAGCCCGCGATCCGCCCGGCGATTTCGTAGATGCTGAACCCGTGCTCGGTCATGATCAGTTCCGTCCCCGGCCCGCCGTAGGCGGAGGCGAGGAGGTAGATCAGATCGTCCGAGCCGGCGCCGCAGACGATGCGCTCGGGGTCGAGCCCGAAGCGCGCTCCGATGGCGCGGCGCAGCGCCGCCGCGGTGCCGTCGGGGTAGCGGTGGAGTTCGCCGGCGAGGCGCGCGTGCGCCGCCGCGGCAGCCGGCGGGGTGCCGAACGCGCCCTCGTTGGAGGAGAGTTTCACCACCCGGTTCACCCCGGGGAGCTGCGCCTCGCCCGGCTTGTAGGGCGCGATCTCGAGCATGCCGGCCCGTGGCGCCGGGCCGTTCATGGCGCCCCGTCCCCTTCCGGCACGGCGTAGGCGCCGAGCACGACGGCGGGGCGCGCGAGCGGGGCGAGGGTGGCGAGGCGCGGGTCGGCCTCGGTCACGAACCCTTCCACCTCGGCCAGGGCCTCCGCCGCCTCGGCACCGCGGTCGCGGCGCAGGATGATGGTGCCCGGGGTGAAGCCCGCGCTGCCGAGCAGCGCGATCAGCCGGGCCCGGCTGACTTCGGGGGCGAGTTCCAGCCCGAGCAGCGTGCGGTCCCGTCCCGAGGAGTCTGGCGGCACGGCGGCGACGACGAACGCCTGGGCCCGCGGTGCGCCCTCGGGGCGGAGCGCCCAGAACGGCAGGCGGGCGACGATGTGCATGCGCGGCTCCTCGCGCGGCAGCAGCGCGCGCCACCAGGCCGCGGCCGGCGGCTCGGTTTCCGAGGCGAGCGGCAGCACGGCGACCGAGGCGGTGGCGGCGCTCACCTCGGCCAGCGCCTGCGCCGGCGTGGGCAGGCGGCGGAGCGGCGTCAGCGCGCCGAAGTGCTCGCGCGCGAGCGCGCCGAAGGCGCCGTCGCCCTCGGTCTCGCAGACCGCGACGGTGAAGCCACCCTGGATCGCGGTGGTGCCGGCGAGGATCTCCCGCCAGATCCGCGGCAGCGCCTGGGCGGGCAGCGGGCCGCGATGGCGGCCGAGCAGCCGGCGCAGGATCGCCGCCTCCCGCCCGGCGCGGAACGGCGTGCGCCCCTTGGCGTTGAGCGCGCCGAGCTGCGCGACCACCGCCGCCCGCGCCATCAGCGTGTCGTGCAGCGCGTCGTCCAGCCGGTCGATCTCCGCGCGCAGCCCGGCGAGCGTCGCCACGGCGGCCTCGGGTGCTGCGGGAGCGGGCGGAGGAGAGGATGTGGGCATGGACCTCGGCGGCGATGGGGCGCGAATGAGCCGCCCCTGATAGCGGATGAGCGCGTCCCTGCAAACCGCGCGATGCCCCCGCCCGGCAGAAGACGCGCGCGAGGTTGCAGAGCCGCCCCCGCTCCCGCATATGAAGCGCCCATGAGCGAGGCGCCCGCCCTGCCCGAACTTCCGGCTCCCATCCCCCACCAGGCGGTGAGTTTCGCCGATGGGCTCGCGCTCGACTGCGGGATCCGTCTCGCCCGCCACACCGTGGCCTATCGCGCCTACGGCCGGCTGAACGCGCAGGCCAGCAACGCCATCCTGGTCTGCCACGCGCTGACCGGCGACCAGTACGTGGCGGAGACCCACCCGCTCACCGGGCGCGAGGGATGGTGGAGCACGGTCGTCGGCCCCGGCCGCCCGCTCGATACGGACCGCTACTTCGTCCTCTGTGCCAACGTGCTCGGCGGCTGCATGGGCTCGACCGGGCCGACCAGCCCGCGCGAGGAGCCGGCCGGGGCCGAGCGAGGCGTTCCCGAGCCTTGGGGGATCGACTTTCCCGCGGTGACCATCCGCGACATGGTGCGGGCCCAGAAGCGGCTGGTCGATCACCTCGGCATCCGCCGCCTGTTCGCGGTCGTCGGCGGCTCGATGGGCGGGATGCAGGCGCTGGAGTGGGCGGCGAGCTACCCGAAGGCGGTCTTCGCCGCCATTCCCATCGCCGCCGCCTCCTTCCATTCCGCCCAGAACATCGCCTTCCACGAGGTCGGCCGCCAGGCGATCTTCGCCGACCCCGACTGGATGGGCGGGCAGTACTGGCGCGCGGGCAAGGTGCCGGCGCGCGGGCTCGCGGTCGCGCGGATGGCCGCCCACATCACCTATCTCTCGGAGGCGGCACTCACCCGCAAGTTCGGCCGCCGGCTGCGCGGCGGGCAGGGCAGCAGCCTGTTCGAGGACATGTTCGAGGTCGAGAGCTACCTGCGCCACCAGGGCTCCAGCTTCGTCCGCCGGTTCGACGCCAACTCCTACCTCACCATCACCCGGGCGATGGATTATTTCGACCTCGCCGCGGACCACGGCGGCGATCTCGCCGCCGCCTTCGCCGAAACGAAGACGCGCTTCTGCCTGGTCTCCTTCAGCTCGGACTGGCTCTTCCCCACCGCCCAGTCGCGCGCCGTCGCCCGCGCCCTCAATCGCGCCGCGGCCAACGTGAGCTTCGTCGAGATCGAGACCGACAAGGGCCACGACGCCTTCCTGCTCGACGAACCCGATTTCCATCGCACGCTCGCGGGCTTTCTCGCCGGCTGCGCCGAACACGCCCGCCTGCCGTGAACGACGTCGGGCCGGTCCGCTTCGTCGCCAAGAACATGCGGCTCGATCTCCGCCTGATCGCGGAGATGATCGCCCCCGACACCCGCGTGCTCGACATCGGCTCGGGCGACGGCACGCTGATCGAGCATCTCTTCCGCACCCAGAAGTGCGACGCGCGCGGGATCGAGATCGACATGGCGGAAGTGACGCGGGCGGTCGGGCGCGGCCTGCCGGTGATGCACGGCGACGCCGACCTCGACCTCGGCCACTACCCCGACGGCGCCTTCGATTTCGTGGTGCTCTCGCGCACGCTGCAAGCGGTCGGCCGGCCGCGGGCGGTGCTGCGCCAGATGCTGCGCATCGGCCGCCACGCGGTGGTGAGCTTCCCCAATTTCGGCCACTGGCGGGTCCGCGCGCAGCTGCTGTTCACCGGGCGGATGCCGATGACGCGGACCTGGAGCCGCATGTGGTACGAGACGCCCAACATCCACCCCTGCACCATCCGCGACTTCTTCGCCCTGTGCGCGGCCGAGGGCTACCGCGTCGAGCGCTGGCTCGCGGTCGACGACGAGGGCCGCCGCGCGCCCTGGCGGCGCTTTCCGCGGCTCGCCAATCTGTTCGGCGAGCAGGCGCTGTTCCTGCTCAGCCGAAATGGAGAAAAAGCCCGACCGTGAGCGCGGCCCCGAGCGCGACCACGAAGCCGCGCAGCGCGCTCTCGCGCACCCGCTTGAGCAGAAAGACGCCGAAATAGCCGCCGGCGATGGCGCCCGCGCCGAGCACTGCCGCCTCCAGCCAGACGATCTGGCCGGAGAACAGGAAGATCGCCACCGCGGCGGCGTTCATCACCCCGGCGAGCGCGTTCTTGGTCGCGCCCGCGTTGCGCACCGCGAGCCCGGTCATGGTGAGCGCGGCGAGCATCAGGAACCCGATGCCGCCGCCGAAATAGCCGCCGTAGATCGAAATCGCGAACTGCGCCGCCCCCGCTCCGCGCGCGCCGAGCCGCGCCGCGCCCGCGCCGGAGCGGCGGAAAAAGCTGCCCCAGGTGAACACCGCGGTCGCGAACAGCACCAGCCAGGGCACCAGATGGGCGAAGAAGTCGGGCGGCGTCGCCAGCAGCAGCAGCCCGCCGAGCGCGCCGCCGGCGAGGCTGATCGCGAACAGCGCCCGGAAGGAGAGGCCGCCCGCGCCGCCGACCATCCGCCGTCCGGCCAGCGCGGTTGTGATCTGGCCGGGGAACAGCGCGACCGTGGAGGTGATGTTGGCCCCGATCGGGGTGAGCCCGGCGAACAGCAGCGAAGGGAAGGTGACGAACGACCCGCCGCCCGCGAGCGCGTTCATCGACCCGGCGACGAGGCCGGCGAGCAGAGTGACGAGCAGCACCATGGGGCAGAGGATGGACCGGACCGGGCGGATCGCCAAGCGCCGCCGCCGCGCCGCGCGGCGGCGGCGGCCCCGCCCGCGCTACGCGTTCTAGGCCCGGATGGCGCCGATCACCGCCTCCGTCACCGCCCGCGTGTCGGCCCGACCGCCCAGGTCCGGGGTATGCAGCGCGGGGTCGGCGGTCACCCGCTCGATCGCCTTCATCAGCCGCGCCGCCGCCCCCGCCTCGCCGAGATGCTCGAGCATCAGCACCGCCGACCAGAAGGTGCCGATCGGGTTGGCGATCCCCTTGCCCATGATGTCGAAGGCGGAGCCGTGGATCGGCTCGAACATCGAGGGGAATGTCCGCTCCGGGTTCAGGTTGGCGGTCGGCGCGATGCCGGGCGAGCCGGCCAGCGCCGCCGCGAGGTCGGAGAGGATGTCCGCGTGCAGGTTGGTCGCGACGATGGTATCGAGCGTCTGCGGCTTCAGCGTCATCCGCATCGTCATCGCGTCCACCAGCATCTTGTCCCAGGTAACGTCGGGGAACTCGGCCGCCACCGCGGCCGCGACCTCGTCCCACATCACCATCGCGTGGCGCTGCGCGTTGGACTTGGTCACCACGGTGAGCAACTTCCGCGGCCGGCCCCGCGCGAGGCGGAAGGCGAAGCGCATGATGCGGGTCACGCCCGCGCGCGTCATCAGCGAAACGTCGGTCGCGGCCTCCTCCGCCATGCCCTGGTGCACCCGCCCGCCCACGCCGGCATATTCACCCTCGGAATTCTCGCGCACGATCACCCAGTCGAGCTCGGGCCCGGTGACCCCGCGCAGCGGCGAGGTGATGCCGGGCAGGATGCGCGTCGGGCGCACGTTGGCGTACTGGTCGAACGGCTGGCAGATCGCCAGCCGCAAGCCCCAGAGGGTGATGTGGTCGGCGATCTCGGGGTGCCCGGCCGAGCCGAACAGGATCGCGTCGTGGTGGCGGATCTGCTCGCGCCCGTCCTCGGGCATCATCCGCCCGTGCCGCTTGTAGTATTCGCCGCCCCAGTCGAAATGGTCGAACCGGAAGGCGAAGCTGCCCTCGCGCGCGGCGAGCGCGGCGAGCACCGCGACACCGGCGCCGACCACCTCGGTGCCGATGCCGTCGCCCGGGATGGCGGCGATCCGATAGGTCTTCATGGACATTCTCCTCCGTAGGGGTGGCGCAGTGGCGGGTGGCAACCTGGGGCGGGTGGCAACCTGGCAAGATGGCGCCGGCAGCGCCAGCAGTACAGGCAGTCCGCCAGTACAGACAGTACAGGCAGTACAGAAAGCACGAGCCGAGCGCCGATGAAATAGAGCACGCCCGCCCCACCACGATCCGACGGTCCGGTCGTTCGCCGGGGCCGGGCTCGCCCCCATGTCGCCGAGGTGGCGGAGGAGAAGCGGACCATCGCCGGCCTGGTCGTCGCCGGACCGCGCGTCGCGATTCCGAACGTCCGCTTCGCGGCGCTGAAACGCCGCGCCGGCGCGGACTGCCCGCCGCATGCCGCCGCTTGGCTGCGCGGCACGCGCGACCCGGCGCGGGCGAGGGGCCTCGCGGTGCTCGCCGCCCGGCTGCCGGCCTCCGCCAAGGGCGCCTGAGCCCGTGCCCCGGGGATCGAGCCATCGCGGCATCGCCGCGATCCCCACGCGCGATAGCGGCAGGCCCGTTGGGCCGCCGGGATCAGAAATCCAGCTTCGACTGGGTCTCGCTCCGTTCCCGCGGCGCCTGGCGGAAGCCTTCGCCGCTGCCGTGGGCGGGCAGATCGGGGCGCATGCCCGCCAGCAACTCGGCGATGGTGAGGATTTGCAGTTTCGGGTGCGAGCCGAAGGCGGTCTCGAAGAAGCCGGTGGCGGCGGCCTCGCGCCGCATCTCGCGCGTCGGCTCGGCCAGCGTGAGGAAGAGTCCGGCGGCGGCACCCTCGCGTTCCAGCGTGCCCTTGAGGTCGCGGATCATCGAGCTGGTGACGTGTTCGCCGCCCTTGACCGAGACGATCACCCGCTCGACCGCGCCTTCCTTCGGACCGGTGCGCACCCAGCGGATGCCGTCGATGCCGCGGTCCGCGCCCTTCTTCCTGCCGCCCTGCGGCACGGCATCGACCAGCGAGACCGCCCACCACTGGAACTGGTATTTGTCGCGGGCGGCGAGATCGCGCGCGCCGCCGATGTCGGTCGGCGTGCCGAGCACCTCGAAGCCGATGCCGGGGAAGGCGTCCTTGAGCCGGCGCTCGATCAGGCTGACGGCGAGATGGGTGATGTCGATGCCGATCCAGCGCCGGCCGAGCTTTTGTGCCGCGTGCACGGCGGTGCCGCAGCCGCAGAACGGGTCGAGCACCAGGTCGCCCTCGTTGCTGCTCGCGCTCAGGATGCGTTCGAGCAGGGCGAGCGGCTTCTGGGTCGGGTAGCCGAGGCGTTCCTTGGCCTGGGAATTGATCGGCGGAATGTCGGTCCAGACATTGCCGATGACCCCGCCCTCCATCTCGTCGAGGTAGCGCTTCAATTGAGGCCGCCGGCCGGTATCGGGGGTGCCATCCTGGCGCGCTGGATACCACACCCGCCCCTGTTCGTGGAGCTTTTGCATGGTCTCGCGCGAGTAACGCCAACCTTTGACCGGATGAGGAAAGCCGAACCATTCGTACATCATGTTGGGGCGGGGGTTGGGGCTGGTCATGTTGTCGAGCGCGTATTTCCGTCCATCCCCGTCGTCGAAGACGTATTTGGCGGCCTTGTAGGCCTCGGAATGGGCTTCGCGGGGCGTGTTCCAGGTGAATGTCTCGCCCTTGGTGTAGAAGAAGATGTTGTCGGAGACGCGGCTCCAGGTCCGGCTGTCGCTGTGGGTCGCGGTCCGTTTCCAGACGATGTCGTTGCGGAAGCGGAATTTCCCGAACACCGCATCGAGCAGCAATTTGATGTAGTGGCTCGCGGTCGGGTCGCAGTGCAGATAGAGGCTGCCGGTGGGCTTGAGCACGCGGTGGAGTTCGAGCAGCCGCACCGCCATCATGGCGAGATAGGCCATCATGTCGTTCTCGCCGAGAAAGCGGCGCAGGGCGTGCAGCATGGTCGCAGCGTCGGTGTAGGGCGAGTGCAGCACCTCATCGTAGGCGCGCGCCGCCGGCTCGGCCCAGTGCCAGCTATCCTCGAAGGCTTCGATCTGCGCCTCGCTCTTCTGCCCGGTGGGGGCGCGAAAGAGCAGGTTGTAGGTGGCGTTGGAGTTGAACGGCGGGTCGAGATAGACGAGATCGACCGAAGCGTCGGCGATCTCTCCGCGCAGCACCGGCAGATTGTCGCCGTAGTAGAGTCGGTTGCTCATCGGGCCAGCATGCCGCATCGCGCCTGCAAGCGCGAGGGGCCGACCGCCGGGCGGCTCTGGCCGCGGACCGTTCCTCACCCCGTCGGCGGGCGGCATTTGCCAGCGCGGGAGGCGAAGCGGCCGGCGGCGCGGCGGCCACGGGCCGGCGAGGGTCCGCCCGACCCCGCGATTGACTCCCCGGCTTGCCGCGCTATAACCCGCCCTCCCGCGACGGGGGCCTCCCGCCGCACCGGTCGCGCGCGCCCCGCGCGGCCGTCCTTCCAGGCCGGATGACAGGAAGTGTCGATGTTCGCAGTGATCCGCTCGGGCGGCAAACAATACCGTGTCGCGCCCGATACCGTCCTCAAGGTGGAAAAGCTCGCGGCCGAGCCCGGCGGCACCGTCACCTTCACCGACGTGCTGGCCCTCGGCGCCGCCGGCAGCCTCACCGTCGGCGCTCCCACCGTCGCCGGCGCCGCGGTCCAGGCCACCGTCATCGCCCAGGACCGGCTGGACACGGTGCTCATCTTCAAGAAGCGCCGCCGCCAGAACTCCCGCCGCCGCAACGGCCACCGCCAGCAGGTCACCGTCCTGCGCGTCACCGCCATCACCGGCCCCGGCCTGCCCGCCACCAAGCCCCCAGCCGAAACCGAAGCCGCGGCCTGACCCGCGAGGAGAGCGCATCATGGCACACAAGAAGGCAGGCGGGTCCTCCCGCAACGGGCGCGATACCGAAGGCCGCCGCCTCGGGGTCAAGAAGTTCGGTGGCGAAGCGGTGCTCGCCGGCAACATCCTGGTCCGCCAGCGCGGCACCAAGATGGCCGCCGGCCCCAACGTCGGCGTCGGCCGCGACCATACCCTCTTCGCCCTGGTCGATGGGCACGTCTCCTTCGCCCGCAAGGCGGAGGGCAAGGTCCACGTCGCTGTCCTCCCCGCCGCCGTCCTTCCCGCCGCCCCCCCCGCCGCGGCGGAGTAGCCCGCCGGCCGGGGGTTCCCGCGCCCCCGCGCCCGCCCCGCGATGAAATTCCTCGACCAGGCGAAAATCTGGCTGCGCTCCGGCGATGGCGGCAACGGCGTCGTCGCCTTCCGGCGCGAGAAATTCATCCCCGACGGCGGCCCCGACGGCGGGGACGGCGGCAAGGGCGGCGATGTCGTGGCCGAAGCCGTCCCCGGCCTCAACACGCTGATCGACTTCCGCTACGCCCAGCATTTCCGCGCCGCCAAGGGGGGCAACGGCGCCGGCCAGAACCGCACCGGCGCCAACGCCCCCGCCATCGTCCTCCGTGTCCCCCCCGGCACCGAAATCCTCGCCGAGGACGGCGAAACCCTGCTCGCCGACCTCGACGCGCCCGGCAAGCGCGCCCTGCTCGCCCGCGGCGGCGATGGCGGCTTCGGCAACACCCACTACAAATCGAGCACCAACCGCGCCCCCCGCCGCGCCGACCCCGGCCACCCCGGCGAGGAGCGCTGGGTCTGGCTGCGCCTGAAGCTGATCGCGGACGTGGGTCTGGTCGGCCTGCCCAACGCCGGCAAATCCACCCTGCTCGCCGCCGCCTCCGCCGCCCGGCCCAGGATCGCCGACTATCCCTTCACCACGCTCAACCCCGGCCTCGGCATGGTCCGGCTGTCCGCTGCGGAGGAGTTCGTCCTCGCCGACATCCCCGGCCTGATCGCGGGCGCGAGCGAGGGCGCCGGCCTCGGCCACCGCTTCCTCTTCCACGTCGAGCGCTGCGCGGTCCTCCTCCACGTCATCGACGGCGCGGCGGGGGACGTGGTCCGCGCCTGGCGCACGGTGCGCGCCGAACTCGCCGCCCATCGCGCGAGTCTTGCCGCCAAGCCGGAGCTGATCGTCCTCAACAAGGCGGACGCGATGGCCCCGCGCGAGGCCTCGGCGCGCCGGGCGGCGCTCGCCCGCGCCTGCGGCCACCCCGTCTTCGTGGTCTCGGCGGCGGGCGGGCAGGGCGTCCCCGAACTGCTCCGCGCCGCCCACCGCGCCGTGCAGATCGCCCGCGCCGACCGCCGCCCATGAGCGCGGCCCCCGATCTCGCCCGCGCCCGGCGCATCGTGGTCAAGATCGGCAGCGCCCTCGTGGTGGAGGATGCCTCCGCCGCCCCGCGCCGGGCCTGGCTCGCCGGCATGGCCGAGGATGTGGCGGAATTCCGCGCCCGCGGGGTGGAGGTGATCGTGGTCTCCTCGGGCGCCATCGCGCTCGCCCGCCGCGCCTTGGGCCTCACCCGCCGCCGCCTCCGCCTCGAGGAGAAGCAGGCCGCCGCCTCGGTCGGCCAGATCCGCCTCGCCCAGGCCTGGAGCGAGGCGCTCTCCGCGCAGAACCTCACCGCCGCCCAGTTGCTGCTCACCCTGGGCGATACCGAGGACCGCCGCCGCTACCTCAACGCCCGCGCCACGCTCGAAACCCTGCTCGCGCTCGGTGCGGTGCCGGTCATCAACGAGAACGACGCGGTCGCCACCACCGAAATCCGCTTCGGCGACAACGACCGCCTCGCCGCCCGCGTCGCCGAGATGATCGAGGCGGACGCGCTCATCCTGCTCTCCGACATCGACGGTCTCTATACCGAAGACCCGCGCACCAGCCCGCAGGCCCGCCACATCCCGCTGGTCGAGGCGCTGACCCCGGAGATCGAGGCGATGGGCGGCGAGCCGCCGCCCGGCTATTCCAGCGGCGGCATGCGCACCAAGCTCGCCGCCGCCCGCATCGCGACCCAGGCCGGCACCGCCATGGCGATCGCCCTCGGCCATACCGGGCATCCCTTGCGCGCGCTCGGCCAGGGCGCCCGCTGCACCTGGTTCGCCCCCGCGCCCGAGGGTCGCTCCGCCCGCAAGCGCTGGATCGCCGGCGCGCTGGCGCCGATGGGCAGCCTCACCGTCGATGCCGGCGCCGCCCGCGCGCTCGCCGCCGGCCGCTCCCTGCTTCCCGCCGGCGTGCGCGAGGTCGTGGGGCAGTTCGCCCGCGGCGATGCGGTCACCGTGCGCGACGCCAGGGGCTGCGAACTCGCCCGCGGCCTTGCCGCCTACGGCGCGGAGGACGCCAGGCGCATCATCGGCCATCGCTCCGAGGAGATCGAAGCCATCCTCGGCTGGCGTGGCCGCGACGAGATCATCCACCGCGACGACCTCGTGCTGCTCTAGTGCTGCTCTAGCCCGTTCCCCGCCGCCCCGCCTATAAGCGGCCCATGCAGCACCTCGTCACCACCGACTGGCTCGCCGCCGCGCTCGGCTCCCCCGATCTCGTGGTCCTCGACGCATCCTGGTACCTCCCCACCGAAGCCCAGGACCCCCGTGCCCGCTTCCGCGAAGCCCGTCTTCCCGGCGCGCGCTTCTTCGACATCGACGCCTTCTCCGACCCCGACACCGAACTCCCCCACATGCTCCCCTCGGCCGGGCGTTTCGCGCGGATGATCGGCGAACTCGGCGTCGGCAACGCGAGCCGTGTGATCTTCTACGACCAGCGCGGCCTGTTCTCCGCCGCCCGCGGCTGGTGGATGCTGCGGGTCTTCGGCCAGGAGCGCGTCGGCGTGCTCGACGGCGGCCTGCCGAAATGGCGCGCCGAAGCCCGCCCCGTCGAAACCGGCGAGCCGCCGCCCGTATCACCCGCCATCTTCCGCCCCGCCCTGCGCGCGGGCCTGATCGCCGGCCTCGGCGATCTCCGCGCGGACCGCACCGGCGCCCGCCACCTGCTGCTCGACGCCCGCGCCCCCGCCCGCTTCGCCGGCGCCGCGCCGGAGCCGCGCCCGGGCGTGCGTGCCGGCCACATTCCCGGCGCGCGCAACCTTCCCTTCGGCGAACTGCTCGCCCCCGACGGAACCCTGCTGCCGCCCGCCGCCCTCGCCGCCCGCTTCGCCTCGGCCGGGGTGGACGGAACCCGCCCCGTCGTCACCTCCTGTGGCAGCGGCGTCACCGCCGCCATCCTCTCGCTCGCCCTGCTCCAGGCCGGGCTTCCCGCCGGCGCCCTCTACGACGGTTCCTGGGCGGAATGGGGCGCCGATCCCGCAACCCCGGTGGCGGAGGGCGCGGCATGAGCGCCAAGCGTCCCGGGCTGAACACCCGCCTCTCCCACGCCGGCCGCGCCGGCACCCACGCGCACGGCTTCGTCAATCCGCCGCTCGCGCGCGGCTCCACCGTGCTCTACCCGTCGAGCGCCGAGCGCCGCCGCCTCGCCGCCAAGCGGATGGAGCAGGAACTGCTCTACGGGGTGATGGGCGGGCCCAACCATTTCGCGCTCGAGGACGTCCTCGCCGAGATCGAGGGTGGCACCCGCTGCCAGATCGTCTCC
This sequence comes from Acetobacteraceae bacterium, assembly GCA_027326105.1. GTDB lineage: Bacteria > Pseudomonadota > Alphaproteobacteria > Acetobacterales > Acetobacteraceae > DAHWFB01. Next base: position 8,502 of record DAHWFB010000041.1, on the reverse strand, counting down.
TCCGGCCTCGCCGCCGTCACCACCGCCCTGCTCGCCTTCCTCGGCGCCGGAGACCATTGCCTGTTCCCGGACTCGGTCTACGGCCCGACCCGCCTCTTCGCCAACACCATGCTGAAGCGGCTCGGCATCGAGAGCGAGTTCTACCCGCCCGAGATCGACGCCGCCGGGCTCGCGGCCCATCTGCGCCCGGCCACCCGGGTGCTCTTCCTGGAAAGTCCGGGCAGCCACACCTTCGAGATGCAGGACGTTCCCGCGCTCGCCGCCGCCGCCCGGGCGCGCGGCATCACGGTGCTGATGGACAATACCTGGGGCATCCATTTCTTCCAGCCCTTCGCCCACGGCGTCGAGGTCTCGATCCAGGCGCTGACCAAATACGCCGGCGGCCATTCGGACATCGCGCTCGGCGCCATCACCACCGACGACGCCGGGCACTTCGAGCGGGTGCGCAACGCGGTGCTCGCGCTCGGCCAGTACGCCAGCCCCGATGATTGCTGGCTCGCCCTGCGCGGGGTGCGCACCATGGGGGTGCGGCTCGCCCGCCAGATGGACAGTGGCATCGCGGTCGCGGAATGGCTGCGCCGCCAGCCCGAGGTGAAGGAGGTGCTGCATCCCGCGCTCGCCGGCGCCCGCGGCCACGCGCTCTGGCGGCGGGACTATCGCGGCGCGTGCAGCCTGTTCGGCGTCGTCTTCCAGCCCCGCTTCCCGGTGGCGGCGACGGAGGCGATGGTCGATGCGCTCGCTCTCTTCGGCATCGGTGCCTCCTGGGGTGGCTATGAGAGTCTCGCCCTGCCGTCGGCCCTCTCCATCACCCGCACCGCCGGCAGCGGGGACTTCGGCGGTCCCCTGGTGCGTTTGCACATCGGCCTCGAAGACCCCGGCGATCTCATCGCCTACCTCGATCGCGGCCTCACCGTGCTGCGTGAGTTCCCGCCGTGACCGAACTTCCCGACGCGATCCGCTTCGATGCCGCCGGGCTGGTGCCCGTCGTCGCGCAGGACGCGGGCGACGGCACGGTGCTGATGCTGGCCTGGATGAACCGCGCCGCGGTCGCCGAGACCCTGGCCACCGGCCGGGTCTGCTACTGGTCGCGCTCGCGCCGGGCGCTGTGGCGCAAGGGCGAAACCTCCGGCCACGTGCAGCGGCTGGTCGAGATGCGGCTGGACTGCGACGGGGATGCGCTCCTGCTGCTGGTCGAACAGACCGGCCCCGCCTGCCACACCGGCCGCCGCTCCTGCTTCTACCGCGCCGCCCGTGACGGCGCCTGGCCCGAAATCGCCGCCCCCCTCCCACCGCAGAAAGAATAACCGGCAAAAGTTTTTTGCTTCTTTTTTATAAAAAAGAAGAATCTTTCTTTCTTGAAAGAAACGATCCCGGCGCCACCCCCGGCCGCCTGCTCAGCCGCCGACCCGCAGCACCGGCGCGCCGAACGTCTCCACCAGCGGCCTGACCCCGAGCCCGGGCAGGGTCGGCGCCACCATGCGGCCATTCCTCCGCCGTGGCGCTCCCTCGGCGATGGTCCGGGTCCCGTAGCTGTTGAAGTCGGTCGCGCTGAAGCAGAACTCGTCCGGCGTCGACTGCGCCAGATGGGCGATGGTCGCGGTCACGATGTCACCGCCCCAGGTGTCCTCGATCGTCATCGGGATGGCGGCCTCGATGCAGAGATCACGGATCAGCCGCGCCTTGCTGAGGCCGCCGACCTTGGAGATCTTGAGGTTGATGATGTCCATCGCGTCGTCGGCGAGCGCGCGCAGCAGGCTCGCCGCATCGGTGATCACCTCGTCGAGCACGAACGGCCGCGCGGTGCGGCGGCGGATCGAGACACACGCCTCATAGCTCGCGCACGGCTGTTCGATATGGACGTCGAGCGCGCCCACCGCGGCGACCACCCGCGCGGCCTCGGCCCGTGTCCACCCGGTGTTCGCGTCGGCGACGAGCGTCTCGCCGGCGTCGAGCACGGCGCGGCAGGCGTGGATGCGGGCGATGTCCTCGTCCGCGTCGCCGCCCACCTTGAGCTGGAAGCGGCGATAGCCCTCGGCCCGGTAGCCGGCCACCTTCTCCGCCATTTGTGCCGGGCTCTCCTGCGAAATCGCGCGATAGAGCACGATCTCCTCCTGCGCGCGCCCGCCGAGCAGCGTGCTGAGCGGCAGGCCGCTCGCCTGGCCGAGGATGTCCCAGCAGGCGATGTCGATCGGCGCCTTGGCGTAGGCATGCCCCTTCAGCGTCGCGTCCATGCGGCGGTTGATCTCGCCGAGATTGGTCGGGTCGAGGCCGATCAGCGCGGGCGCGAGCAGGGCCAGTCCGGCGCGCACGCCGGCGGGATAGGCGGGCAGGTACGCGGCACCCAGCGGGCAGCATTCGCCATGGCCGGTGAGGCCCGCGTCGGTCGCGATGGCGATGACGGTGGCGTCGAACACCTCCACGAAATTGCCGTTCGACCAGGCGTAGCGTCCCTCCCTGAGCGGCAGATCGACCTGCCAGGCGGTGAGCGACGTGATCTTCATCGGGTGCCTTCCTCTCGGTTGGGGCAGGGCAGGGGGCCCGGCCGTCCTCGGTCCCGCCGCTCACGCACCGAGATAGGCCTCGATGATGGTGCGATCGTCGCGCAGCGTCTCGGCCGATCCCTGCATGCGCACCGCGCCGCTCTCCAGCACATAGCCGTAGTCGGCGAGCCGCAGCGCGAGCCTCGCGTTCTGCTCCACCAGCAGTACCGTGGCGCCCTCGTCATTCAGCGTGCGCACGATCCGCATGACCTCGAGCACCAGCTTCGGTGCGAGGCCCATGGACGGTTCGTCGAGCAGGAGCAGCTTCGGCCCCTGCATCAGGGCGCGCCCCATCGCGAGCATCTGCTGCTCGCCGCCCGAGAGCAGTGCGCCGTCCTGGTGCTGGCGCCGCTCCAGGATCGGGAACAGGCCGAACACGTGCCGCATGCGGCGCTGGCGTTCGCCCGCGTCGCGGACCGTGAAGGCGCCGAGTTCGAGGTTCTCGCGCACACTGAGCCCGCGCAGGATCCGCCTGCCTTCCGGAACGTGGACGAGGCCGAGGCGCGCGATATCGGAAGGGCGGAGCGCGGTGATGTCGCGGCCCTCGAAGAGCACCCGGCCCGCGCTGGCGCGCACCAGGCCGGAAATCGTCTTCAGCGTGGTCGTCTTCCCGGCGCCGTTCGCGCCGAGCAGCGCGACGATCTGCCCGCGCCTGACTTCGAGATCGACCCCGTGCAGCGCCCGGATCCGCCCATAGCCGGCGACCAGACCGTGCAGCCGCAGCAGCGGCGCGTCGGAGAGGTCAGAGCAGGGCATCGGCGTCCTCGTCACTGCCGAGGTAGGCCTCGATCACGCGGGGATCGGTCTGGATCTCGCGAGGCGTACCCTCGGCGATCATCTGCCCGTGATCGAGCACGCTGACCCGCTCCGAGACGCGCATCACCAGGCCGGTGTCGTGTTCGATGAGCAGGATGGTGATCGCGCGCTGGTCGCGGATGCTGCGGATCAGGCCGATGAGTTCCCGCTTCTCGCCGCCGTTCAGTCCGGCGGCGGGCTCGTCGAGCAGCAGCAGCCGCGGCCGGGTCGCCAGCGCGCGGGCGATCTCCACCCGGCGCTGGTGGCCGTAGGGCAGCGTGGTGGCGATGCGGTCGCGCTCGTCCGCCACCCCCACGAAGGCGAGGCACTCGTGGGCGACCGCGCGGATCTCCTCCTCCTCCCGGCGCTGGCTGGCGAGCCGCAGGATCGCCCCGATCGCGCCCGCGCGGGTGCGGCAGTGCATCCCCGACATCACGTTCTCGAGCACCGTCATCTCGCGGAACAGCCGGAGGTTCTGGAACGTCCGCGCGATGCCGGCCGCGGTGATCCGGTGCGGCTTGAGACGGCGCAGATCCTGCCCGGCGAAGCTGATGCGTCCGGCGCGGGGGCGGTAGAAGCCGGTGATACAGTTGAACAGGGACGTCTTGCCCGCGCCGTTGGGCCCGATCAGGCTCGCCACCCGGCCTTCCTGCACCGCGAAGCTCACGTCCTGCAACACGGTGTTGCCGGCAAACGAGAGCCCGATGCCGGCGAGGTGCAGCAGCGGCTCGGTCATTTGGCGTGGCTCCGCCCGGGCCACAGGCCGCTCGGCCGGAACAGCATGATCAGCAGCAGCCCGATCGCGAAGACGAGCAGGCGGAACTCCCCGAGGCTGCGCAGCAGCTCGGGCCCGAGCACCACGATCATGGCGCCGAGGATGACGCCGGGGATCTTGCCCATGCCGCCGAGGATCACCGCCATCAGGATCGACACCGACTGGCTGAACGAAAAGCTCGGGGGCGAGATCGCGCCGAGGTTGACCGCGAAGAAGGCGCCCCCGATCGCCCCGATGATGGCGCCGGTGACGTAGGCGGCGAGCTTCACCCGCACCCGGTCGATCCCCATCGCCTCGGCGGCGTCCTCGTCGTAGCGGACATAGAGCCAGGCCCGCCCGAGCCGCGAGTCGGACAGCCGCGCCGAGACGATCGCCGCCGCGGTCGCGAGCACGCAGAACACGTAGTAGAAGTCGCGCGGGGTCGCGATGTGCCATCCGAACAGCCAGGGCTGGCGGATCCCCGAAAGCCCGCTCGCCATGCCGGTGATCGGCAGATTGCGCGCGGTGATGCGCACGATCTCGCCGAACCCGAGGGTGACGATCGCGAGATAGTCGGAGCGCAGGCGCAGCGTCGGTCCGCCCACCACCACGCCGGCGACCGCCGCGACCGCGACGGCGGCCGGCAGCGTCAGCCAGAAGTTCATCCCGGCCCGCAGCGTCAGGATGCCGACGGTGTAGGCCCCGACCGCGAAGAAGGCCGCATAGCCGAGGTCGAGCAGGCCCGCGTAGCCGACCACGACGTTCAGCCCCAGCGCCAGCACCACATAGAGCAGCGCGTTGGTGAGGATGACGGTCGCGTATTCGCCGAGCACGAAGGGTGCCGCCGCCATCGCCGCGAACAGCAGCGCGAGCGCGATCCAGCGCCCGATGCCCCGTGACAGGAATCCGGCGAGCGGGCCGGCGAGGCGGGCGAGCACCCGGGCATCGCTTGCCATCACATGCGCTCCTGCTCGGAGCGGCCGAGCAGGCCGGTCGGCTTGAACACCAGCACGAGGATCAGCACGACGAAGGAGAACACGTCCTTCCACTGGCTGCCGATGCCGGGGATCTGGGTGCCGAAGGATTCCAGCATGCCGAGCACGAGGCCACCGAGCATCGCCCCCGGGATCGAGCCGATCCCGCCGATCACGGCGGCGGTGAACGCCTTCAGCCCGATCAGGAATCCCATGAAATACCACAGCGAGCCGTAGTACGCGCCGGCCATCGTCCCCGCCGCCGCCGCCAGCGCCGAGCCGATGAAAAAGGTCACGCCGATGACCGTCGGGACATTGATGCCGAGCAGCGCGCACATGTCGGTATCGACCGCGACGGCGCGCATGGCGCGGCCATACTGCGTGCGGGTCACGAACAGTTCGAGCGTGACCATCAGCAGTGCCGCCATGCCGACCAGCACCATCTCGCTGTAGGTGATGAACAGCCCGCCGATGGCGACGCCGCCGAAGCCGAGCGAGGTCTGGAAGGCGGCATACTGCCCGTTGGTGAGCGCGAGCACGGTATTCTCCAGCACCAGCGACACGGCGAGCGCGGTGATCAGGATCGACAGCCGCGGCGCGCCCAGCATCGGGTGATAGGCGATCCGCTCGATCACCACCCCCAGGCAGCCGACGGCGATCATCGCGAGCAGCATCGCGAGGAAGATGCCGGGCCAGCCGGCGCCGACGATGCCGCTGATCGCGGACAGCACCAGCAACGCGACGAAGCCGCCGGCCATGTAGAGATCGCCGTGGGCGAAGTTCAGCAGCTTGATGACCCCGAAGATCATCGTGTAGCCGAGCGCGACCAGGGCATAGAACGAGCCGAGGACCAGCCCGTTGAGCGCCTGGTGGAGCAGGATCGAGGTCAGGCTCATCGGCGCAGCCCCCCGGGCGGGTCAGCCGGTTTGCCGGCGCAGCCGGTGCGGCCGGGCCACGGGCGGGCCCGGCCGCGCGAGCGGCACCACTATTTGTCCGCCCGCACCCAGGCGTTGTTGCGGTCCTCGAGCACGATGAAGTTCGAGCGCGCCAGCGTGTTGTGCTTGGTGAAGCGGATCGGCCCGGTCAGCCACTGCACGCCGTCCGCCGTCTTGAGCGCGGCGATCACCTTGGCAGACGCGGTCGAGCCGGCCTTGGTCATCGCCCAGGCGACCAGCTTCATGCCGTCGTAGGTCAGCGGCGCGTACGGGCCGGGGTTGGAGCCGAAGCGGGCCTTGTAGGCCTTGATGAAGGCTTTCGCGGCGGGCAGGAACTGCGCGGTCGGGTTGGTGAAGCAGAACACGCCCTCGGCGGCGGCGCCGGCGATGGCGAACAGCTTGGTCGAGTTGGACCCGTCCCCCACCGCGATGATGCCCCGATAGCCGGCCTGGCGAAGCTGGCGGATGAGCAGGGCGCCATCGGCGTAGTACGCGGTCCAGAACACCGCGTCCGGCTTGGCCGCGCGGATCGCCGTCACGATCGCGGAATAGTCCTGCTGCCCGCTGGACGCGGTCTCGTACGCCACCACCTTGTGGCCCGCCTTGGTCCAGTCGGCGCGGGTCAGATTGGCGAGATCCTGCGAATAGGCGTCCCCCTCGTTGACGATCGCGAGCGTCTTCGCCCCCTTGCCGGCGAGGAACGCGACCGCCTTCGTCGCCTGCTGGTCGCCGGTCGAGTTGATCATGAAGGCGTTGCCCGGGTTCGCCGGGATCAGCTTGGTCGAGTTCGACGCGGTGATGACGAAGGGAACGTGGGCGTCCCCGTAGATCTTCAGCGTCGGCAGCGTCGCCCCCGAGCAGTAGCCGCCGACCACCGCGAGCACGTGCTGGGAGACGAGCTTGCTGGCCGCGTTCACCGCCTGCTGCGGGTCGCAGGCGTCGTCGCCGATCACCATGGTGAGCTTCTTGCCGAGCACACCGCCCGCCTTGTTGATCTCATCCTGCGCGAGGACGACGGCATTGGCCATGTCCCGGCCATAGGTCGCCTCGGCGCCGGTGGTCGGCACCTCCACGCCGATCTTGATCGTGCCCTGCGCGAACGCCGGGCCGGCGATCGCGCACGCCATCGCCGCCATCACGGCCAGTCGACCGAATCGGTTCATCCGCAACCTCCCCTTCGCCCCGGCGGCGTGCGCCTCGGAACCCGCAGGAGACCGGCGGCGTCGGAGCGCCGTGCCATCGCCAGCGCCTGCCGATCACCCGCCTCGGCCCGCCCGCGCTGCCTGCGGTCGCCGCTGCCGTTGTCCGACTTTCCCAGACGCCACCCTCCCTGTCAACGAAATGCCGCTAACATATTTGTTTGATTGCCAGGGGATATCTTGTATCGGAAGCAGCGCGCCAGCGGCGAACCAGCAGCGAACGCGCGCCGGCGGGAGGGCAGGAATGGTCAACGCTAGTTGCCGGAACGGGTTGCCGGGCAGCGCCCCGCAACCCGCCCCCACCGGGCGCGAGGCGCTCCCGGCGCCGGTCCCGGCCACCTTCGCCACCGGCGGGCCGGCGAGCTCGCAGCTGCTCGGGGCCTATCTCGCGATCGAGAACAAGATCGTCACGCTCGAGTTCGCCCCCGGCAGCATGCTCACCGCGAAACAGATCCACCAGGCCGTGGGCTTCGGCCGCACCCCGGTGCGCGAGGCCATCCAGCGGCTGACACTCGAGGGGCTGATGGAGGTCCACCCCCGCCTCGGCGTGCGGATCGCAGCGATCCGGCCGGAGGAGTATCCGCGCGCGATCGAGCCCCGGGTCAGCATGGAGCCGCTGCTCGCCCGCGCCGCCGCGCGCTACGCCGGCCCGCGCGAGCGCGGTTCGATCGGCCACTGCATGGCAGCGATGCTGGAGTGCGCGCGCCGTCACGACCTCCACGGCTTCCTCCACGCCGACAAGGCGCTCGACGTGGTCATCAGCCAGGCCGCCGCCGACCCCTTCCTGCCCCGCGCCCTGGCGCCGCTGCAGATCCACAGCCGCCGCTTCTGGTTCCACTACCACGGCACCAACGGGCTCGAAGCCTCGGCACAAGCCCACGCCGCGGCGTGCGAGGCGATCCGCGCCGGCGACCCGGAAGGCGCCTTTCAGGCGACCGCCTCCCTCATGCGCTTTCTCCTCCTGCGGTCGAGGGCGCTCTGAGAGTCGGCCCCAGAACATCGTCCTGCCCGGCCGAGCCTTCGCGGCATCAGCCGGACTGACGCCCAGCGGAGAAAGGCGAGAGCGTTTCTGTTGAGGCACTCCCGATCCTTGCTCAGGCGCCGGCGGCGGTTCAGCCAGGCGATGGTGCGTTCCACGATCCAGCGTCTCGGCAGCACGACAAACTGGACACCTCGAACAACCCTGATTTTTCCGTTGTTCGGGAGCGGCGTGGAGCGGATTGCCGCGTTGCGGCCGCTGATGGCGCTGATTTCAGCGGTATCCGGCGATGATTTCCGGTCTGGCGGAGCGGATGTCCGCCCCGA